>SSEX01000098.1 GCA_008015085.1 Tolumonas sp.
ATATCGTGGTGTTGAATGGAAAGATGATCACGAAGAAGGTGCGCTGATTTGTAAATGCTTTGGCGTTGATGAAGCCAAGATTGTGAAAGCCGTTCGTGAAAACGGATTGACTACCTTAATGGATATCATCAATTACACCAAAGCTGGCGGCGGGTGCAGCACCTGTCACGAGAAAATTGAACAGGTTTTAGAGAAAACCCTCGCCAGCAGCAACTGCAATGAATCACGTCAAAGTGCTTACGCGAAGTCTGGGTCTGTTGCTATGACTAGCCCGGTTAAAACACCCGCGCCTGCAGCTGATCATAGCCCGCTCTGGCAACAGGTAGAAAGTGTTATTACCGACATGCGGCCACATCTGCAGGCTGATGGCGGGGATGTCACGCTGCTTGCAGTCAGTGAGAATAAAGTTGAAGTTGCGCTGTCGGGTAATTGTCAGGGTTGCATGATGACCGATATGACTCTGGCCTGGATCCAGCAAAAACTGATGGAAGCGCTTGGTCGCTACATTCGTGTAGTAAGCGCGGTTGAAGCCCTGGTCTGAAAAGGAGTTCTGCATGAAAGCTATTTATCTGGATAATAATGCCACTACCCGCCTGGACCCTGTGGTACTGGATACCATGATGCCGTTTCTGACAGAGCATTATGGCAACCCATCTTCCATTCACGGTTTCGCGAATCCGGTGCGCAAAGCGATAGAAAATGCGCGAGGCCAGGTTGCCAGTCTGCTGGGCGCTGAATATCCAACGGAAATCGTATTTACATCCTGTGCATCGGAAGCCAACAACACGGCGATCATGTCTGCGGTGGAGGCACTGCCAGACCGGAAAACCATTATCACTTCAGCCGTCGAGCACCCGGCGATTTTGTCGGTATGTGAACACCTGGAGCGTCAGGGTTACACCATCCATCGTCTTGGTGTTGATGGTCAAGGTCGACTGGATCTGGATGAATACGCGGCATTACTGAGCGACGATGTCGCACTGGTGAGCGTGATGTGGGCCAATAATGAAACAGGTACCATTTTCCCTGTAGAAATCATGGCTAAGATGGCAAAAGAAAAAGGTATCTTGTTCCATACTGATGCGGTGCAGGCTGTTGGCAAGTTAGCTATCTCCCTGAAAGATACATCCATTGATATGCTTTCTTTCTCCGGCCATAAAATCCACGGTCCCCAAGGCGTGGGCGCACTTTATGTTCGTCGCGGTACCCGTTTCCGTCCGCTGCTGCGCGGTGGTCATCAGGAGCGTGGTCGTCGTGCCGGAACAGAAAACAGTGCTGGTGTTATCGGGTTGGGTATGGCCTGTGAGCTGGCGGAATTACATATGCCGATGATCACCGGACCTATCCAGGATCTGCGTAATAAATTGCAGGAGGAGTTGCTGGTGAAGATCCCGGCTGCACGCATCACTGGCGATATTGAACACCGGACACCAAATACACTCAATATTGCGTTTGACTATGTGGAAGGTGAAGCCATTTTGTTGATGCTTGATCAGCTGGGTATCGCGGCTTCGAGTGGCAGCGCTTGTACATCAGGCTCTCTGGAGCCTTCGCATGTCATGCGTGCCATGGGCATTCCTTATACCGCCGCACATGGCAGTGTGCGCTTTTCTCTGTCACGTTACAGCCGTGAGAAGGAAATTGATCAGGTTATCACCCATTTGCCGATGATAATCGAGCGTTTACGCTCGCTGTCTCCTTACTGGCAACAAAACAAGCCTGCTCTGGCTAATCACAGCGATGAATTCGCCCCTGCTTATGGTTAACCCATTCTAGCTATCAGGCACTTCCTTTTTCTGAGGAATGAGAAGGGAGGTGCTTGATAACTACTCCCATCGATACAAAAGAATTCTCCGGCAAGACCGGAGAATTCTTTTGCTTTAGCTTAAATACGACGCATATTGATATTCATGATTTGAATGCGATAAGCAATCTGACGTGGTGTCATGCCCAGAAGACGGGCCGCTTTGGCCTGTACCCAGCCACTTTTTTCCAATGCAGCAATCAGACGCTGGCGCTCATCCATTTCATCTTCATTACTTTGTGGCAATACAACGGGACGGCTAATCATCGCTTGTGCTGGCTGATTTTCCTGCGTATTCAGCATGATGGCATCACGATCAATCAGTCCGGTTTCTGTCATGATCGACGCACGTTCAAGGCAGTTTTCCAACTCACGCACGTTACCTGGCCAGTGATATCCAACCAGCAGACGAATAGCACCATCGCTGATTTTCAGCTCCCGCCCCTGTTTTTGTGACAATTTCTGCAACAAAAACCGCGCCAGTTCCGGCACATCTTCCAGCCGTTCTCGCAGTGCTGGTAACTGAATTGGCATGACGTTCAGGCGGTAATATAAATCTTCGCGAAAATTACCTTTGCGCACTTCCTCTTCCAGATTTCTGTTAGTTGCAGTAACCACACGGACATCAACAGACAGTGTATCGGTGCCACCGACGCGCTCCATTTCCCCTTCCTGCAAGATACGCAGCAGCTTAGCCTGAAATGAGGCGCTGATTTCACCAATTTCATCAAGGAATATCGTGCCGCCATCCGCCATTTCAAAACGGCCTTTCCGCATTTTTACTGCACCGGTAAAAGCGCCTTTTTCATGACCAAACAGCTCACTTTCCAGCAAGGTATCGGGTAATGCAGCACAGTTCAGTTTAACGAAAGGACCATTAGCCCGCGGAGAGTTATAATGTATCGCATTGGCAATCAGCTCTTTACCTGTACCACTTTCCCCGCGCACCAGTACTGTGGTATCCCACTTGGCAACCTGACGGATGGAATCAAAGATCTGCCGCATCGCCTGCGTCTGGCCTACCATGTTGTCAAAACCATACTGGCTACGCACTTTACGCCGTAAGCTGTCACGCTCGGTTTTAATGGCTTCATGTTCGCTGTGTACTTTACCGATCAGTCTGACTGTTTGCCCGATCAGGTTTGCTACCATTTCCATGAAACGGGTTCTGGCGGGTAGTTCAGATTCATCTGCTGATTGCGGTTGCGCCGCCAGCACACCGATTGGCTGACTATCAGCACCCGGGATCGGCACACAAATAAATGGCAGGCCATAATCGTAAAGATTTAACCGATCAAGAAAACGCGGGTCATCTGCCACTCGAGGAATCACCAGTGATTGTCCCTGATGCATGACGGTTCCCATGATCCCTTCTCCAACGCGGTAGCGAACGCCTTTTACATCTTTTACCACTTCGGCATCAACGCCGTGAACGGCCTGAATGAATAGTGCACTGCGATTGTGGTCGAATAATGAAACCAGACCATACTGCAAGTGAGCGACATCGCTGAGTGTCTGCAGCATTCCACGCAGGGTATCTTCCAGATCCAGGGAACGGCTGAGTACGATACTGATCTGGTGTAACGCATTCAGTTGCTGCTGCATATTCAGCTGCTTGTTACTACCCGTGGCAAATATACTTGTTTGCGTGTTCATTATTTTTCTCCCCCCTCTATAGTTTTCAAGGGCAGTCGGAGTCGGATACAAGTGCCTCCAAGTTCACTTGTTTCTACTTCAATGACGCCCCTGAGATCATTCACGAAGTTCTGGGCGAAGCTCAGTTCTATCGTGTCATTACGAACCTCACCGTTTGCTGATTGTGGTTGTAATAAACGGTGGGTAGCAGTAATAACGGGTGCAGCACCGTTATCATGAACTTCGATACAAAGGTCCTGTTCGTTCAGGAATGCAGACAACTTCAGCTGTTTATTTGGCTGATCAGCGATTGCCTGGCAAGCGCGATCAAATAATAAACTCAGCCCGGTCAATAATCGGGTTCGCTGCATGGCGAGCATGGGCAGGTCGCTGGCGACATCGATCTGCAATAAAGCATCGATGTGCTCCAGTCGCAGCATTTGCAGATCATGCAGGTCTGAGAAAAGATCCATCAGATTGAAGCGGGTTATCTCTTCATCCTTCATTTTCGGACGGTACAGATTCAGCCGCTCCAGTGCATTACGCCCCGTCTGCAACGCTGTATTGATCGCCGTTACGGAATGACTGCTGTTCGAACCATCATCTAATCGTAATGCGGCTTGCAGCATATTCAGTGGTGTCTGGCTCTGGATGATCGCCACATCAAGAATGTCGCGGATAGTCGAAAATAATGTTTGCTCTTCTACCTGAGCCCGGAGTTTTTCAAGACGCGATAACTCCATCTGTTGGCGACGATTGGTCTGATCAGTGATCATCAGTAACGTGTAAGTTTTTTTACCTTCTCCAAAGTAATGCGCAACTTCTTCGTTTAATTCTGATAACGGCTGATGCTGAATACCAAACCAGTGCTGACGGCCTCTGATCATTAACAGATGAAACTGATCAGGTTTGCTGCGATTCTGACCGGGTAATATTCCCAGCGCTTTGTAGGGTTCCAGCCCCTGCAGATCGGTTCTCAGCGTTTTGTAAGTCAGATTATCAAGTACCACCTGCTGGTTTTCGTTAAGCACTGCAATGGCCGCCGGAGCCGCATCCAGTACCGCTTCAATCATGGCTTTTTGGTTGTGATCCCGCCGCTCCAGCGCATATTGCTCACTGATATCCCGGTGCATGCCGAGGTAATACGTTATTTGATTATCAGCACCTACCACCGGGGTTACCGTGACTTCAGCAAGATAAAGTGAACCGTCTTTACGCTTGTTGATCAGACGGCCTGTCCATGGACGATGCTGGATCAGGTTATGCCACATCTCTTCATAACGGGATTTAGGGGTCTGTTTGCTGGCAAGCACATTATGATTGCGGTGCTGCAATTCATTTCGTTTATACCCGGTAAGACGACAGAACGCGTTGTTGCAATAGAGAATGGTCGCCGCCGGATCCGTGATCGAAATCCCTACGGATGATTGTTCCACGACGCCATAAAATAATTCCGGTGGCAGATCAGACAGCATTTGCTGCAACCCTGCACTGTTGATGCTAACAGTTCCTATCGCATCCGGAACGTAATTTTGCATTACGGTCATAACGGTTCCTTCCTGTGAATATGTTGCTGTGCGTAATCAGACAATTTGTCGCTATTGCGCAATCTGAACCTGGCTCAGCCTTCGGACGATAGAGATGAAGCAAAACTTATTCCGTAAAAAAAATTTCAACCGGTTCTGCTGAAACTCGTGTCAGCTATAGAACAAAACCATACAAAAAAAGGGTTTATTCCGACAAAACCTGCTGTCTATTGTGGACTTTCCCGCATTGGACTGATGCTTGCCTGCCCTGTTATGCGCATCATGATGGTGCGTTGGTTCACTGTGATGCAGCACACATTTTTTGGCACAGCTTTCGCTAAATCAGCTTATCAGGAACCAAAAGAGGCAAATGGAATGCGAGATCTGCTGCTAATCATACTGGCCAACGGGCTGGTGAATAATGTGGTGCTGTCCCGGTTTCTCGGGCTGTGCTCGTTCATGGGAGTGTCGAATAAAGTCTCTTCAGCGATAGGGATGGCGATGGCGACGACATTTGTGCTGACGATGGCAACTGGTGTGGGCTGGGTGATTGAACATGCAGTCTTGGTTCCTCTGGGGCTGGAATATCTGCGCCTGCTGACATTTATCATGGTTATCGCTTCTCTGGTTCAGCTGACCGAGTTGTTTATCGCCAAACAGAGCCCGGAATTACATCGCACACTGGGGATATTCCTTCCTCTTATCACAACAAACTGCGCGGTACTGGGGATCGCCCTGCTGACGATTCAGGAAAAACTGCGGTTCTTCCCTGCCCTGATCTATGGCTTCAGTTCAGCGCTCGGTTATTCACTGGTGATCATTTTATTCGCTGGGTTACGTCAACGACTGGAGAAATCCGTATTACCGGATCTTTTCAGTGGTACACCCATCAGTTTCATAACCGCAGGTATTCTGGCGATGGCATTTGCCGGATTTGGCGGACTGGCAGGTTGAGGAGACGAATATGCTGACGTTAGTTTATTTGCTGGCCATTCCTGTGATTGCTGCAGCGATTGGTTATGCGCTGGGTTATGCCGCGATCCATCTGAAGGTTGATGGAGACCCTCTGGTTGACGAGATCAGTGCATTACTGCCCAACGGTCAGTGCGGGCAGTGTGGCTACCCTGGTTGTGCTCAGGCAGCGAAAGCCATGGCTTGTGGTGAGGCGCCGCCGGACGTGTGCCCTCCCGGAGGTAGTGCGCTGGCTCACAAAGTGGCAGCCGTGCTTGGGATCACGTTAGACAGCAGTGGTGCAAAAGGGCCGCAGGTGGCCGCAATTGATATGGATGGCTGTGATGGATGCGGTCGTTGCATCAAACAGTGCAGTTACGACGCTATCGTCGGTGCAACACGTCAGCTGCATGGTGTGATTGCTGATGCCTGCACGGGGTGTGGGGCATGTGTCTCTGTCTGTCCGCATAAAGGAATCTCTTTATATCCTGATCCGGCATTTATGAGCCGTGTGACAAAACCCGGTGTGATCCTGATGACGGAAGCGGAGGTGAAAAATGCTTAAGGCCAAAATTCGTCCGCATGGCGGGATACATCCAGACAGTCATAAACAGTTAACCAGTCAGCAGCCGGTGTTTGCCTTACAGGCTCCGTGGAGACTTATTCTGCCGCTTAAACAGCATGCCGGAGCACCTGCTCTGCCGGTGGTGAATGTCGGTGAAACAGTTAAAGCCGATCAATTGATTGCGAAAGGAAATGGCCGTTTCTCTATGCCGATCCATGCTTCACTGGCCGGAACCGTAACCGCAATAGACAACACCAGCATCACAATCAAAGTAGATACATCTAACCCTCGCAACAGTATTGGTGGAACCAACCGAGCCAGCAATACGCTTTCACGAGAAGAGATGATTCAGCTGATAGAAGATGCCGGTATTGTTGGTATGGGCGGTGCTATGTTCCCGACTGCCGATAAGTTACGACTCAGTATGAATTACCTGATTGATACGCTGATCATCAATGGCAGTGAATGTGAACCGTATCTGACGTGTGATGACCGGTTAATGCAGGAACAAGGCGACCGCATCATGGGTGGGATCCGCTATCTGCAGCAAATTACCTTGGCTGACAAGGTGTTCATCGGAATTGAAGAAAACAAACCGGAAGCAATTGCTGCGATGGAAGCACTGTGCAAGGCCGAAGAAAATATGCAGGTGGTCGGGCTGCCGGCGCTGTACCCGATGGGCTCAGAGAAGCAACTGATAGAGGCTGTTACCGGCCTTCAGGTTCCTAGTGGAAAACTCTCTGCGGATGTCGGTGTATTGGTTCAGAACGTCGCCACCAGTATCGCTATTTTTGAAGCGTTACGTTTTGGTCGTCCGCTGACACACCGGGTGATCACCATTTCCGGAGATGCTGTCGAAAAGCCGGGGAATGTGATGGCACCAGTGGGCATGCCCATTTCAGAGATCGTGGCTCAGTGCGGCGGTCTTAAATCAACACCAGCCCGCATTGTTATGGGTGGGCCGATGATGGGCCGTGCTATCAACGATATACATGCTCCCGTTACTAAAGGCACCAGCGGCGTATTACTGCTGACGGAAGATGAATTACCAAATCCGAAAGCCAGCGCCTGTGTACGGTGTGGCCGTTGTATCGGCGCCTGTCCGATGAGCCTGACTCCGCTTGATATGGTAGCGGAGCTGAAAGCTGATAACTTTGCTAAAGCAGCTGAAATGGGTGTCATGGACTGCCTGCTGTGCGGTTCCTGCGCTTATGTTTGTCCGGCTGCGATTCCGCTGACGCAATATTTTGATTGGGGTAAGCAGGAGATTGGCAAAATCCGCCTGTCGGAACAGAAAACCGCCCGTACCTGCCTGAATAGTGCGGCCCGGCGCGAACGTATGGAACGCGAGGCCGCAGAAAAAGAAGCAGCGAAAGCCGCAAAAGCCGCCAGCCGTCGGCCATCCCGCCGTAGCAGCACATCACCATCAGAGGAGTCAGCATGATGATTTTACGTGCCCCCCATGCCCATGAAGGTATCTCAATCAAAAGCGTCATGTTTAAGGTCAACCTGGCGTTGGTACCTGCTTTACTGCTTGGCATACTGCAGTTTGGTATGCCGGCGCTGTTCCTGGTAGTGACGACAGTGATCTGTGCATTACTTTGCGAAATTATCGCCATGAAATTAAATCCGCGCGCGCAGGGTGAAATTAACGATGGCGCAGCCATTTTGACGGCACTGATTCTGGCGATGAGTCTGCCACCGCATGCACCGCTCTGGCTGGGTGCATTGGGTGCTGCATTTGCTATTTTCTTCGGTAAACAGGTTTATGGTGGTCTGGGTCAGAATCTGTTTAATCCGGCTATGCTGGCACGAGTCGTTTTACTGATCTCTTTCCCGGTTGAAATGACGAAATGGATCACACCAAGCGCTTTCTATGACGGTGTCTGGTACAAAATGGGGGTTGATGGTGTTTCCGGCGCCACCACTCTTGGTCTGACCAAAGAAGGGGCCGAGTCACATTTCCACTGGCTGTCACATGTGCTGGGAACCAGCGCCGGGAGTCTGGGGGAAACCTCTGCAATGCTGATGCTGCTGGGCGGTATATGGCTGATCCAGCAACAGGTGTTCACCTGGCATGTGCCAGTTGCCACGCTGCTTGGCTGCCTGCTACCAGGCACCGCTATGTGGTTTGCTGATCCGGTAGCTGTGCCTGAGCCTCTTGCTCAATTAACCAGCGGCGGCCTGCTGATGTGTGCGTTTTTCATTGCGACTGATCCGGTTACTACACCAACCAGTAACCGCGGCAAACTGATGTTTGGTGCTGGTGCTGGTTTTCTTATTTTTGTGATCCGCACGTTTGGTAATTTCCCTGAAGGTGTTGCTTTTTCCATTCTGATCATGAATGCCGTCTCCCCGCTGATCGACCAGTACACCCGCCCACGGATGTATGGCTATGACCTGAAAACGGAGGAAAAATAATGAATCAGTCCGTCTTGTCTGTCAGAGAACAACCTTACTACCAGGCGTTCCTGCTCAGTTTGTTTGCTTTATTCGTTTGTGGAGCAGTAGCGGCTTTTTCAGCCATGACCAAAGACCTGATCCTGGCGCGCAGTATTGAAGATACTCAGCGTCAGCTGGTGCAGGTATTACCGGAAACGTTATATGACAACGTCCCTAGCCAGGAAGAGATCACGCTGATGATAGATGGAAAACCAGTGCATTTTTTCCGTGCTCGTCAGAAAGGTATTGGCTCAGGTATTGCCTTATTTGCTGAAACTACCGGTTATTCCGGCGTGATCCGCCTTCTGCTGGGTATTGATGCCAACGGAACACTGACCGGTGTGCGGGTGTTAAGTCACACCGAAACACCTGGGCTGGGTGATAATGTTGACCTGAATAAAAGCAATTGGGTGCTCAGCTTTAACGGTAAATCATTGCAGCAGCCGGATGAAAAAGGCTGGCATGTGAAAAAAGATGGGGGCGAATTTGACTCATTTACGGGTGCAACCATTACTCCCCGCGCGGTTGTCAAAGGGGTTCATGAAGCATTGTTGTTATTCCGGCAACATCAGAATGAATTTCTGGACAGAAAAGGAAGTTAATCATGAGTACAAAAAATGTATTTACTGATGGTCTATGGAAAGACAATGTCATCTTCACGCAGTTACTGGCGCTGTGTCCGCTGATGGCCGTCACAACCACAGCAACCAACGGTTTCGGTATGGGCGCAGTGACCACACTGGTGCTGGTGGCCTCAAACCTGCTGGTATCGCTGATCCGTTCCGTTGTGCCGAACCAGATCCGTATCCCCATATTCACGCTGCTAATTGCCGCCCTGGTGACGCTGGTGGATCTGGGCATGAATGCCTGGATGCACGACCTTCATAAGGTGTTGGGACTGTTCATTGCACTGATTGTTGTGAACTGCGCCATTCTTGGCCGCGCTGAAGCCTATGCAATGAAAAATCCGCCATTACTGGCGATGCTGGATGGTCTGGGTATGGGGCTGGGTTTCACTTTATCTATGACTATCATGGGGGGATGTCGCGAAATTATTGGCAGCGGCACATTGTTTTCAGGCGCTTCATTGTTGCTTGGCCCTCATTTTAAATTTATGGAACTGCATGTTCTTCCCGGTTACCACGGGTTCTTGCTGATGCTGTTACCTCCGGGAGGATTCATCATGATGGGGCTGCTGCTTTGTGCGATTCGCCTGAGTAAACGCGCATTTGCCGGAAAAAAAGCAGAAGTTGCAGCCACACCGGCTACGCAAGGAGGATGTCATTTATGAAAATCAGTGTTGCACATGCCCGGGGAGCAAAAGGTAACTGGTATCAGCTTGATCTGCCTGAACCAATTACTGCGGGCGAAGCACTCTATGCCTCCCCTGTGTTTCAGCATTATCCCGATCTTGACCCGGCGGTTCACCGTATCGGCATTTTTGGCAAAAGCTGCACAGCAGATACGGTGCTGAAAGAAGGCGATCGCGTTGAAATTTATCTGCCCGTTCAGCGCCAGGCGGAAGATGAAGACGACGACGAATAAAGCTGGTTCAATGCCCCCGCAAAGTTGCATAATTAGCGGTTTATTTTCTTGCAATGATAATTCATCAGGCTGGGGCCGGATGAATCAACAAGGATGATCTTTTAATGAAAAACGTTCTCTCAGGTAAATATGCTGTTTCCTGGCTGATGGTAGTCATTACCCTGCTCTTTCCTGTAATGGCTGCTGCCGCTGATGGCAGCGCAATGCCAGCGGTTGCAGGTATCAGGCTGGAATTTATTCTGTTTGCTGCAACCTTACTGGGTGTGGCCTTATTCCACAATTACACTATGTGGGTTTCGATCTGCGGTCTGGCTGCAATATTGTGCAGTAAACTGTTGTTCCTGCCCGATTTTTCTTTCGCTGAACACATTCTGGGTGGCAGCGGACACGAAGGTGAATGGCGGGTTTTACTCAATTTGCTGGGGCTGTTATTTGGGTTTGCGATTCTGGCAAAGCATTTTGAAGAGTCGGATTTGCCCAAGATCCTGCCAAAATATCTGCCGGATGACTGGAAAGGCGGGTTTGTACTGCTGATCATGATCTTTGTGATCAGCGCCTTCCTCGATAATATTGCAGCAGCCATGATTGGTGGTGCTATTGCATATGTGGTGTTCCAAAAGCGAGTCCATATTGGCTATCTGGCAGCTATTGTTGCTGCCAGTAATGCTGGTGGTTCAGGCTCAGTAGTGGGTGATACAACCACTACCTTGATGTGGATTGATGGTGTTGACCCGCTGAATGTATTACACGCCTATGTTGCTGCCGGTTCAGCCTTGATCATTTTTGGTGTTGTTGCCTCTCTGCAACAAGATAAATATCAGCGGATCGTCAAAGACTCACAGGCTGGTGTCACTGTGGCATGGGGTAAACTGGGCGTTGTTGCACTGATTCTGGTGAGTGCCATAGTTACCAATTATGCCTTCGATTTTCCGGCATTAGGTGTCTGGGTCGCATTATTGGCCGGTGCATTTTTTGTTAAAACCCCGTGGAGTGAGCTGAAAAATGCTACTGCCGGTACTATTTTCCTGATGGGATTGGTCACCAGCGCTTCCCTGATGCCTGTTGATGAATTACCGCCTGCTTCTTGGGTTACCACATTCTTCCTTGGTTTTGTTTCTGCTGTGTTTGACAACATTCCGCTCACTAAACTGTGTCTGGAACAAGGCGGTTATGACTGGGGCGTGCTGGCCTATGCCGTCGGATTCGGAGGATCAATGCTGTGGTTTGGGTCATCAGCTGGTGTCGCGCTGTCTAACATGTATCCGGAAGCCCGCTCTGCCGTTAATTGGTTACGGCATGGCTGGCATGTTGCTGCTTCTTATGTGATTGGTTTCTTCCTGATGCTGGCGCTGGCTGGCTGGGCACCGCATGCACCTCACAAAGCTTCACATCAAAATGTGGTGCAACAGCAACAAACCGCCTCACCCGATGCCTGATTTGTTTTTTACTTTTTATTCCAAAGGCCACCACACGGTGGCCTTTTTACTACTTATTTGTCACAGATTGTGAGGTTTATCACAACCAGTAGTACAATCAATTAATTATTAATCCTTATATATCAATGACATATAATGGTTTGATTCCGGCACTGTTCATGCATTTCTATAACGGAAACGAATTCAAGGAGAGATACCCATGGCTAAAGTCGGCATTTTTTTCGGAAGTGATACAGGCAAAACCCGCAAAGTAGCAAAACTGATCCATGAGAGTTTTGCCAGCGATGAAGTTGCAGCACCAGTGAATATTAATAAAGCCGGGATTGAAGATCTGCTGGCTTATGATTATCTGATTTTAGGCACTCCAACATTGGGTGATGGTGCACTGCCTGGGCTGGATGCTGATTGTCAGGCTGAAAGCTGGGCCGAGTTTGTACCAGAGTTAGAAGCCGCCGATCTGAGCGGTAAAAAGGTGGCCTTATTTGGTCTGGGTGATCAGGCTAGTTATAGT
The DNA here is from genome assembly GCA_008015085.1 of Tolumonas sp. Lineage (GTDB taxonomy): Bacteria > Pseudomonadota > Gammaproteobacteria > Enterobacterales > Aeromonadaceae > Tolumonas. The sequence continues at coordinate 12,416 of SSEX01000098.1, forward strand.
GATGCTTTTGTGGATGCACTGGGCGAACTGTATGACATCGTTTCTGAAACCGGGGCGTCTGTGGTTGGTTTCTGGCCAAATGAGGGTTATGAATTTAATAGTTCAAATGCATTAGACGGCGATGATTTTGTTGGTCTGGTAATCGATCAAGACAATCAGTCTTCTTTGACCCCAGAACGAGTAAAGAGCTGGGTCAGCGCACTGAAATCAGAGTTCGCACTCTGATAGAAAATACAACTCCTTTCACTTTTTAATCTACTCGTCAGATTTTGGGGTTACAGATTCCTGCATCTGTAGCCTCTTTTTTTATACTGTTTTTCCATAACGCAGAGAGACACAACAATAAAAAAGGAGGCAAATGCCTCCCACATATTATTCGCATGTATATGCTCTGGCTTACTC
>SSEX01000125.1 GCA_008015085.1 Tolumonas sp.
ATTGATCTATAAATGACATATGTCAATCATCCAATCTTAATTCCTATAAATTAAGCTTATGGTGTTTATTTAGGTGTGATAAGCTCAAATTGATATATGTTTACCTTTGTCAATTAAGAGATGGCATTAGCTAATGAGCGCACCGAAATATTTAGCGATTATTAATAAGATAGAATTGATGATCCGTTCTGGCGAATATCCGGAAGGGGGAAAATTACCAACTCATCGCGAATTAGCTCATCAGCTAGGCACGACACCCATCACTGTAGCTAAAGCTTATAAAGAACTGGCTGAAAAAAAGCTGATTGAATCGTTTGTTGGCCGAGGCAGTTTTGTCTGTAATCACAGCCAGTTATCGGATGTCATTAAGGCCGAAAGCCGTGAACAAGAGAGTAATCTATCGATTCTGCAGCCATGTCTCTCTTCAGATATTGTTGAACGATTGAATCAGGTTTTTTCTCAGGTGCTGGTGCGTGGCAATGATGATCTATTTGGGTATGCCGAACATACCGGGCTGCTCCACCACAGGGAAATGGGGGCGCACTGGGCCAGAAAGTTTGGTCTGGATGTTGCCAGCGGTGAACAGATGGTACTTGTTAATGGTGCTCAGCATGCATTGTCTGCGCTGATCGAGTGTTATACCCAGCCGGGGGATTGTATTGCTGTAGAGGCGCTGACCTATCCTGGCATTCTTTCACTGGTGAATTTACTGGGGCGAAAAGCAGTGGCCATTCCGATCGATCAGCATGGAATGATTCCGCAGGAATTAGATTCCATTTGCCGGGAAACGCCGATTGCGATGGTCATCATAGTGCCTTCACACCAGAACCCAACTGCTGCCACTATGTCAGTGGAGCGGCGTCAGCAATTGGCTGATGTTATTCATCAGCATCAGATCTGGTTGGCAGAAGATAATATTTATGGTTTTCTTAATCCCTCCGTTATTCCTGCCATTACCAATTTTGTACCGGAATATGGTTTTCACATTACCAGTCTTTCTAAAGCCATCAGCCCTGGATTACGTTGTGGTTATATCAAAACGCCGGATACTGAATACGAGCGACTGGCTGCATTTATCAGGACGACAATCTGGTTACCATCGCCGATTGTTTTTGCGGCTGCATCTCTGCTAATTGCTTCCGGTGAAGCATTTGATATGGCCAAAGAACAGAGAAATATGGCCATCAGACGGCAGATTCTGGCCCGGGAAATTCTGGGGCATTTTGAAATCCATGCTCAGCCTGACAGTTATCATTTATGGCTGATGTTACCTGAATTCTGGAATACGGATGCATTTACGCTGGCGGCTAAAAACAAAGGAATACTGGTGAGTAGTGCTTCTTATTTTTGTGCAGATCCCCGGGCTCCAGTTCCTCATGCGATTCGGTTATCGTTGATGGCTATTAAAAGTGAGCCGGAGCTGATGGTGGCTTTAAATAAACTGGCTGATTTATTACGCAAGAATGCCCGCTTTGACTACACACATTGCTGAGTCGAAACGGGCATGCTGAGATTATATTTTGATCCGCTGACGAGGGTGTCGTATGGGCTGGCGATGGCTGGTACGTTTGATCAGGCAGTAGAGAGCCCAGAAGATGAATGCACTACCGGAAATCACGAACCATTGGGTACTGTTATAACGAATCAAACCAATCCCTGTCAGGATGTAGATAAACGGTAGAAATTCATACAGCCACGGCGGATAAATAAGTAATTCATTAGCTGGGATGAAATGGGGATCGTCAGTTCTGCGATATTCAGATCTGAGAACCCACAGAATGGAACCAGAACCAAAAAGGAGCAGCCCGGCAGAAAGGAAAAACGGATTAGCAGTGGTACTTAATAATAAACAGCCAGACAACAAACACGCATGTGGTTTTAGTTCATATAATAATCTGGAAATCATGGTGATCACCTCATTATTTGGTGTTTATCCATCCATATATTGCCCTTCTGTTATATTTATTGTTGTTTAACTCTGGCGGGGGGATGACACAACGCGTTGTGGTTTTTTTGCATTATGTTTACTACTTTAACTGTAGTGTATTTGTTTGATGTTTGTTTAAAAAATAATCACAAATTAGCTGTAATCAATATCTCTGATGTAACTGATTGATTCTATTTAACTGCCAAATTTCTGGCTTAATATTCAAAATTTGACGATATGTGAATTTATCTTTTTAAGCTTATGGTGACGGTGTCTGCTGCGGTGATAGACACAAATTATTCCCCAGCTGATCAATAGCAGACCAAGCACAACCCAGACCGTATGGAATTGAAAACGAATTAATACGACCCCCAAGAACATGTAAACAAACGGTTTTAGTTCATACATCCATTCGGGGAGAAACAGCTGCTTGTGTGCGGGCGCTATGCGATGGTCGGTACGCCGGTTTTCCGAGCGCATGACCCAAATGATTGAACCGGCGCAATAAAACAAAAAGGCGGATAACAGAACAAGTAACTCTTGTCCGGCACTGATCATTAGCGCACCAGCTGAAATATAGGTCAGCGGCAACATCTCGTATAGTAAGGCAGGAAGCATAATGCCACCTCACAATAGCAATACGGTTAACATGTAATTTAAATATAGGTTATTTTTTGTACATTACGATCCCCTCCTCAAATATAAATAATAAAGCACTGGGATCACGACTAACGTCAGCAGAGTAGAAGCAAATAACCCGAACACCAGACTGATGGCTAACCCATTGAAAATCGGGTCATCGAGAATAAACATGGCGCCGATCATCGCCGCCAAGGCGGTGAGCAGGATTGGTTTGGCGCGCACGACTCCGCTATTAATCACAGCCTCTGCCAGCTCCATACCGGCTGCACGTTGCTGATTGACAAAGTCGACTAGCAGGATCGAGTTCCTCACAATGATCCCGGCTAGTGCAATCATGCCAATCATGGAGGTGGCAGTGAATGGTGCGCCCAGCAGGGCATGACCGGGCATAACCCCGACTAACGTCAGTGGGATCGGTGCCATGATGATCAGTGGCACGCTGTAGGAGTTAAAGTGAGCCACCACAAGGAAGTAAATCAGCAGGATGCCGACTGAATAGGCGATGCCCATATCGCGGAAAGTTTCATAGGTGATCTTCCACTCACCGTCCCATTTGATGGCTACACCCGACAAACCGTCTGGCTGCTGGATCAGATTCTGCGGCCACTGCGGATGTTGCTCGCTGAGCTTGCTGGCAATCTCCGCCATGCCATACAGCGGGCTGTCGAGTTTACCGGCCATATCCGCTGTCACCATCACCATCGGTTGCATGTTTTTATGCACAATACTGTGTGGACGTGTCGTTTCACTGACTTGCACCAATTCGCTCAGTGCAATCGGCTTGCCGCTGGCGGAAGGCAGTGTCAGGCTGAGCACACCCAGCAAATCGACCTTTTCACCGTCAGCGATTCGAAGCCGGATTGGTTTGGCATATTTCTGCCCCGGTGCATGCAGATAAGTCACATCCTCACCATTCAGTGCTCCGGCCAGCGTCTGGCGGATCTGTGATTCAGCAATGCCCAACCGGGATGCACGGGCACGATCAATCGTCAGCAACCAGTGTGATTGTGTCGCCGGAACATCGATATCAATATCGACAATATCGGCTGCCTGATGAAAGGCATCCTGTACCTGCAAGGCAGCCTGTTCACGAATAGCCGGTGTCGGCCCGTAAACTTCAGCCAGGATCGGCGACCAGACTGGCGGACCGGGCGGAATTTCGACAACTTTGAGTGTTGCCCCGGCCTTGCTTGCAATCGGAGTCAGACGTTCGCGGGCATCACGGGCAATCGCATGACTGGCCCGATCGCGTTCATGCTTACCTAGCAGATTTACCTGCAAATCGCCCAGCTCCGGTGACTGTCGTGTAAAATAGTGGCGGACCAGACCGTTAAAATTCATGGGTGCAGAAGTACCGGCATACAGCTGTACCGAGGTCACTTCGGGGATTTTTTCCGCTTCCGTAGCTAGTTGCTGCAAGACCACCTGTGTCTGTTCGACAGGAGTTCCTTCCGGCATATCCAGCATGACCTGAAATTCTGACTTGTTATCAAAGGGCAGCATTTTCAGCACGACCAGCTGGAAAACCGGTAAGGCCAGCGAGATAAGTAACAACAGAATTACGCCGAGCCCAAGCTGCCGCCGTGCACGACTGGCCTGCGGCCCGGAAAGAAATCGCCCAAGAAGGCGGCCAAAGGCACTGGCCAACCGGGAGGCTCCTGCTTCTTTCGTCGGATGGCCATGCAGCAGATGTAACGCCAGCCATGGCGTGACGATAAAGGCCACGGCCAGAGAAATCAGCATACCGGTGCTGGCATTGATCGGGATAGGGCTCATATACGGCCCCATCATGCCGCTGACAAATGCCATCGGCAGCAGTGCCGCGATGACAGTGAGGGTAGCCAGAATGGTGGGGCCACCGACTTCATCCACTGCCTGAGGAATAGCAGCCTTCCAGTCTCCGCCATCTTTCTGATGCCGGTGGATGTTCTCCACTACCACGATTGCGTCATCCACCAAAATGCCGATGGAGAAAATCAGGGCGAAGAGTGAGATCCGGTTTAGTGTAAAACCCCAGGCCCAGGAGGCAAACAGCGTGATGGCCAGTGTCAGCAGAATGGCTCCGCCAACCACTACTGACTCTCGCCAGCCCATACTCAGCCAGACCAGCAGCACGACTGCAGTCGTGGCAAAAATCAGCTTACTGATCAGCTTATTGGCTTTCTCATTCGCTGTTTGACCATAATCACGGGTAACACTGACTTCGACACCTTGCGGGATCAATACATTATGGATTTTGGCTACCCGCTCTGTAATAGCCCGGCTAAGATCGACCGCATTGATGCCGGGTTGTTTGGCCACGGATATCGTGATGGCAGGGAAGATCTGCCCTTGGTGGCTCATCCAGACGTTGGCAGACGGCACATCGGCGCCATCACGGATATCAGCGATATCCGCCAGATAAATCGGGTGCCCGTTGGTAGTTGCGATAATCAGTTGCCCGACCTCTTCGGTAGAAGTCAGAAAGGCTCCAACCTGCAGACTGATCTGGTGGTTTTCTTGTGTCAGAGAAGCACTGTTCTGTTGCTGATTGGCTGTCTGTAATACCTGTGAAACCTGCGGCCAGCTTAGACCATAGGCATTCATACGTGCCGGATCGATATTGACTTGTACCACACGATCATGGCGGCCAACGGTTTGGATCTGACGGGTGCCTGGTAATCGTTTCAGTTCGGTTTCCAGCCCGTGAGCCACCTGAGTGAGCTGTTCTGCGGTGATATCAGCCTGTTTTGACCAAAGTGTCAGATTCAGAATAGGTACATCATCAATGGCTCTGGGTTTAACCAGGGGTTCACCAACACCGAGCCCGGCGGGTAACCAGTCTTTATTGGAGGCCAGCTGATTATATAAATCGACCAGCGCCTGCTGGCGGGGTTTCCCGACCTTGAAAGCCACGATCAGCATGGCACCGCCCGGCTGAGAGAAGGAGTACATAGTGTCGATATCCTTCATCTCTTACAGCACCTGCTCGGCTGGTAGCGTCACGAGTTGCTCCACTTCCTGCGGATTGGCGCCGGGGAAGGGGATATAGATATCGGCAAACGTTACTTCAATTTGCGGTTCTTCTTCTTTGGGCGTGATCAGAACCGCGCCGATCCCCAGCAGCAGACCGAGCAGTGCCAGCAATGGGGTGATCGGGGAATGTAAAAACTGACGGACGATCCGCCCGGAAATACCGAGATCAGGGCGCATACTGACCTCCCTGCTGAGCAATAACGGCGTAGGCATCGGCTGCAATCCGATCCCCCGTATTCAGACCGGAAAGGATGTCGATTTGCCCGTCATGCTGACGGCCGAGGCGTACTTGTCGTAAGACATACCCTTTTTCAGTGACCAGATAGACCGCAGAAAGTTCGTTTTGCCGCAGCACCGCATTTTCCGGTACATGCAATTTTGGGGATACAGGCAAAGGCATGGCCAGTTTTACCCAAGAGCCGTTTCGCCAGACAGGGGTTGTTTGTTTGGGTAAATTAGCCCGCAGTGTAAAGCTGTGACTCACAGGGTCGGCAAATTGATATAACTGGTGCTGAGGCAACATCAACGTCTGACCGTCGGGAAAGATCACTTTCAACGGAGTGTCGTCTTTCAGTTGGGTTACATAACGGGCAGGTAGTGAGGCGACAATGCGCATGTTTTCAAAGGCGTAACCACTGAGTAACAGTTGCCCCGGATTCACTGTTTCACCCAGCGAGACATGGCGGGCAGATACCACCCCGGCATAGGGGGCCACGATGCGGGTATAGCCTAAATTCTCGCCGGCCTGAACCGCTTCGGCTTTGGCTTGTTTCAGCACATTAGCGGCCGCTTCGGCTTCGGTGGCAGCACTATCATATTCCCGTTTTGAAATTGAGCCTTTTTTCACCAAATCAACCAGCCGCAGGCGTTGTCGCTCAGCATCGTTATAGCGGGCTTCGGCTGCTTTGACCGCGGCTTTGGCCTGGTCTAATCCGGCAGACTGAGAGGTATTCGTGATTTCAATCAGCAGATGTCCCATCGGGACTACATCATTTACATCCACCGTAATGGCACTGATCCGGCCGCTGGTTTGCGCTGCAACAGATCCTTGATCGACGGGTTCAATTCGCCCGTCCATGATAAACCAGTCGGGCTCAGTACTAGCGGCTACGGTAATGGTATCGGATGAAACAGATGGCGCTTCGGCGCTGATTCCGGCAGTGCTTCCCAATACGGCGAAAAGTACAGAGAAAAGAAACAGAAGTTTTCGCATGACTCTGCCCTCATTTAATTTAGATGTATCTAATATAATAAATCTATTTATTCCTGCAACTACTAAGAGTCTAGTCTGAATCTACACTTAATGTAGGTCTTTGCCCTGTCTGGAAATGTTCGCCTGTGAGTGGCAGATTTTCCTCAACAGGATATTATTAAATTAGATTTATCTAATTTAACCTCCCGGAGGTAGTTATGAACGTTGGAAATGCAGTCAGAGTGATGGCAGGAACCATGGTGTTACTCTCTGTCGCGCTGACCTATTGGGTGAGCCCATGGTTTGTGTTACTGACCTTGTTTGTTGGCGTTAATTTGATTCAGAGCGCCTTTACCGGATTTTGTCCGGCTGAAAAAGTGTTCCGCAAAATGGGATTAAAAGATTAGTCATTCATCGCATACTGAACTATGAATTAACTATCTGAAGCCAGCAAGAAATGGATTTTCCGACAGGCACCAATGAACGGTCTCTGGCTTATTACGGTATATCACTATATCGGAGATGAGTATGGCGACTGTTATTGTTATCGGTGCCGGGCTCGGTGGGATGTCGGCAGCCTATGAACTCAAAGCAGAACTGGGAAAGGACCATGAAGTTATCCTGGTCAGCAATAAACCCGACTTTGAATTTACTCCATCGAACCCGTGGATCGCCGTCGAATGGCGTGAACGTAAAGAGACATCACTGCCGGTAGAGCCCTATGTCAGTAAAAAAGGGATCCGTTTTATTGCGTCTGCTCTGGAAGCGCTGAACCCCGCAGAAAAAATCATCACACTAGCTGATGGTCAGACACTGTCGTATGACTATCTGGTGCTCTGTACCGGGCCAGATCTGGCGTTTGATGAAATACCAGGTGCAGGCCCGGAGGCTGGCGGAACAGTCAGTGTCTGCACGCTCAGTCATGCTGAACATTGTCGCGATAATGTCAAAGCACTGGTAGCAGAGCCCGGTTCGGTGATTGTCGGTGCGATGCCCGGTGCATCCTGCTTTGGTCCTGCTTATGAATATGCCTTTATTCTTGATAAACATTTGCGGGACAAAAAAGTCCGTAAAAATGTACCAATGACCTTTGTTACCAGTGAACCTTACATCGGACATCTCGGGCTGGATGGGGTGGGCGATTCCAAAGGCATGCTGGAGAGTGAGCTGCGCCAGCGTGACATCCACTGGATTTGTAATGCCAAGGTTGTTGGTATCGCTAATGGAAAAATGGAAATTGATGAAGTTAATGATGATGGTTCATTGAAGAAACATCATAGTCTGCCATACAAGCACAGCATGATGCTGCCAGCCTTCCGTGGTATAAAACCGCTGCGGGGGATTGATGGATTAGTTAATCCTCGCGGATTTGTGATTGTGGATGCGCAACAGCGCAATCCTAAATATCCCAATATTTATGCTGCCGGTGTCTGTATTGCGATTGCACCACAGCATCCGACCCCGGTTCCGACCGGCGTACCAAAGACCGGATATATGATTGAATCGATGGTGAGAGCGATCACTGCGAACATTCATGCTGAACTCAAAGGGGAAAGCCCAACGGCCAAGGCAACCTGGAATGCGATCTGTCTGGCCGATATGGGTGATACAGGGGCTGCGTTTGTCGCTATGCCACAAATTCCCCCACGCAATGTTGCCTGGTTTAAAAAAGGAAAATGGGTGCATTTGGCAAAAATCGCATTTGAAAAGTATTTCCTGCACAAAATGCAGGTCGGTGATACGGAACCAGCCTATGAGCGGGCAGTGTTGAAATATCTGGGTATTGATAAGTTGGAATAGCTGCATCAGATGATGCAATAAGCTGACTGTTAATCAGGTAAACCGGACTTTTGGGCGCGTAGCAACCGCGCCCTTTTTTAGTGAAGATCAGCGTTCTGCGGACATGCCAAATTCAATGGCAGCCTGAGTATAAAAAATATTGATCCCTTCCTGTTTGAGCAATGCAAACATCTGATCCGCCTCATCAGGTGTGACGGCCATGGTTACCTGTAATGGCTGCTCGGCTAATTCAAAAAAATGCGCGGAGTGCAGTTTTTTATCGTGGCCGAACCCTTCAGTTGCCGCAGTCAGCGTGGCGCCGCGAATACCGATGTTTTTTGCCTGCTCGATCAACCATACTGCCACTGATTGACCATGCACAGAGCGATCTTGCTGAGTGAAAAACGTGAGCTTGAAGCCTTGCATAATCACCTCCCGCAGAATTGGGTCTCTCTGTTATTTTAGCTCCGCTGTAGCCAACTCATGGTAGCCATCCCTAATAAAGTCATCATTAACGATCCGATCACATGAATGGCGATGGCGCCACCAGCCCAGAGTAAACGTCCCTGCTGTAATAAGGTGGTGACTTCAGCTGAAAAAGTCGAGAAGGTAGTGAGGCCGCCCAGAAAACCGGTGATGATCAGCAAGCGCCATTCCGGTGGAAGATTCGGATTTGCCGCAAAAAAACTGACCGCGATGCCGATCAGATAGCCACCCAGCAAATTAGCCATCAACGTTCCGGGCGGAACCGTGGGAAACAAAGAGTTGAACCCCAGCCCCAATAACCAGCGACTGACGGCACCAACAGAAGCGCCCACACTGATAGCTAAAATGGAATACAACATATCCTGTTCCTGAATAAATGCCGGACAGAGAATGTTGTTATCTTCTGACCGAAAAAGATGAATAGCGATAATTATAACTTTAACTGCTTATCAGCTTCTACTGAGTAACTCGGCTCAGAATAACAGCTCAAATTTTGCCAGATTGGTGAAAATTAAAGTTCGTTAAATTTCCGTTGCTGTTTTTTTTGTTGGTAACGATTATTCTTATCCGGTAAGTAACAATAAAAACTACAGAGGAACATGCCTGTGAAAAACTTGTCGTATTTGGTTGTAGCAGCTGCAGTCACATTTCTGGCGGGTTGTGCTCCGCATCAGCCAGTCAGAGTGAATCGTGCAGACGTCGATGTTGGCGGCACTCGTGTTATTTTGGATCAAGGCGGCCAATACCCTGCCGGTAATGGGCGATTCTGCCCTCCGGGTCAGGCGAAAAAAGGTCGCTGCTGATTAGCGGATATGTTTCTAATTTGCATATAAATTCACTATATTGTCCCCCGTTTGCTTATTAACGGCCAAGTTGAGCGACTGACGTCTGTTCAGGGAAGAGCAGCGGGGCTGATTTTCGAAAGAGGAGTGCATTGTGCTGGAAAACTATCGTCAACACGTCGCTGAACGTGCTGCGCAGGGTGTTGCGCCAAAACCATTATCAGCCGAACAGGTTGCTGCACTGGTTGAATTACTGAAAAACCCACCAGCAGGTGAAGAAGCATTCCTGCTGGAATTGTTAGCTGATCGCGTACCGCCGGGAGTGGACGAAGCGGCTTATGTGAAAGCAGGTTTTCTGGCTGCTGTGGCCAAAGGTGAAGTTGCTTCACCGGTTGTCAGTGCCGAAAAAGCCACTGAACTGCTGGGCACTATGCAGGGTGGTTATAACATTCAGCCACTGATCGATCTGCTGGATGACGCGAAATTAGCCCCGATTGCAGCAAAAGCACTGTCGCACACTCTACTGCTGTTCGATTCTTTCCATGATGTGCAGGAAAAAGTCAAAGCTGGTAATGCTTATGCCAAACAGGTGATGGAATCCTGGGCCAATGCCGAGTGGTATCTGAACCGTCCGAAACTGGCTGACAAAGTGACCCTGACCGTATTCAAAGTCACCGGTGAAACCAACACCGATGATCTGTCACCTGCGCAAGACGCCTGGTCTCGCCCGGATATTCCGCTGCATGCACTGGCGATGCTGAAAAACAGCCGTCCTGGCATTACAGCCGATCAGGAAGGCGTGGTTGGCCCTATCAAAGCACTGGAAGCGCTGAAACAGAAAGGTTTTCCGCTGGTGTATGTGGGGGACGTCGTTGGCACCGGTTCTTCGCGTAAATCAGCGACTAACTCCGTGCTGTGGTTCATGGGCGACGATATTCCGAACGTACCGAACAAACGCGCCGGTGGTTTCGTGCTGGGTGGCAAAATTGCTCCGATTTTCTTCAACACCATGGAAGATGCGGGTGCTCTGCCCATCGAGCTGGATGTCAGCAAGATGGAAACCGGCGATATCATCGACGTGTATCCATATGAAGGCAAAGTGACTCGCCATAATAGCGACGAAGTGATTGCTACATTCGAGCTGAAAACGGAAGTATTGCTCGATGAAGTCCGTGCTGGTGGTCGTATTCCATTGATCGTCGGTCGTGGTCTGACAGACAAAGCGCGTGAAGCACTGGGTTTGGGTCATTCCGACGTATTCAATCGTCCGAAACCAGTGGCCGATACCGGCAAAGGTTACACACTGGCGCAGAAAATGGTCGGTAAAGCGTGCGGCGTAGCAGGTATCCGTCCAGGCACCTACTGCGAGCCGAAGATGACTACCGTAGGTTCTCAGGATACCACTGGCCCGATGACCCGTGACGAGCTGAAAGACTTGGCTTGCTTAGGTTTCTCGGCTGATCTGGTGATGCAATCGTTCTGTCATACTGCCGCTTATCCAAAACCAGTGGATGTGCAGACACACCACACGCTGCCTGATTTCATCATGAACCGTGGCGGTGTTTCTCTGCGTCCGGGCGATGGTGTTATTCACAGCTGGCTGAACCGTATGCTGCTGCCTGATACCGTCGGTACAGGTGGTGACTCTCATACCCGTTTCCCAATCGGTGTTTCTTTCCCGGCGGGTTCTGGTCTGGTGGCATTTGCGGCCGCGACCGGTGTAATGCCTCTGGATATGCCAGAATCCGTGCTGGTGCGTTTCAAAGGTGAACTGCAACCAGGTATCACACTGCGTGATCTGGTGCATGCGATCCCTTACCAAGCGATCCAGATGGGCTTGCTGACTGTTGAGAAAGCCGGTAAGAAAAACATCTTCTCTGGCCGCATTCTGGAAATCGAAGGTCTGCCACAGTTGAAAGTGGAACAGGCGTTTGAACTGGCCGATGCCAGTGCCGAACGTTCTGCGGCAGGCTGTACCATCAAACTGGACAAAGAGCCAATCGCTGAATACCTGAATTCCAACATCGTCATGCTGAAATGGATGCTGGCCGAAGGTTACGGCGATCCTCGTACTATCGAGCGTCGTATCGCCGGTATGCAGGAGTGGCTGGCAGATCCAAAACTGATGGAAGCCGATGCTGATGCAGAATATGCGGCGGTGATTGAGATCGACATGAACGCGATCAAAGAGCCGATCCTGTGTGCGCCGAACGATCCGGATGATGCTCGTCTGCTGTCTACTGTGGCTGGTGACAAGATTGATGAAGTGTTCATTGGTTCTTGCATGACCAACATCGGTCACTTCCGTGCGGCCGGTAAACTGCTGAACCAGTTCAAAGGCCAGCTGAATACCCGTTTGTGGATTGCACCGCCAACCAAGATGGATAAAGACCAGCTGACCGAAGAAGGTTATTACGGCATTTTCGGTCGTGTTGGTGCGCGTATCGAGATCCCGGGCTGTTCACTGTGTATGGGTAACCAGGCTCGTGTGGCGGATGGTGCGACCGTGGTGTCGACCTCTACCCGTAACTTCCCGAACCGTCTGGGGCAGGGTGCTAACGTTTATCTGGCATCAGCGGAGCTGGCCTCTGTGGCGGCGATCCTCGGTCGTATCCCGACGACGGAAGAGTATCTGGCTTATGCGAAAGAGCTGGATGCAATGGCAGCGGATGTTTACCGTTATCTGAACTTTGATCAGATTGCCAGCTATACCCAGAAAGCTGACAAGGTGATCCTGCAAGTTCCGGCGTAAACCGCCATTTAGTTGTTATGAAGGGCAAGTCACGGACTTGCCCTTCTTTTTTGGTTATTAAGTTTCGCTATTAATTATCTGGTTCAGCTATTGTTAATGTATAGCGTTATGGCAAACGCAGCTTGTAAAAGCTGGTAGGAAAAGGATGACCCGTATTGCCGCCATTCGGGAGCATGAGATATGGATCATGAATTTGTACGGGATATAGAAGGCCGCTGTCGGGCTAATCTATCGATGGGACACGAAGCCTTCGGTTCTTGGCTAACAGATGAGCTGGGCACGGATCTTAAGCGTTGTAATGAGGTTTTGAATGTCGTTGCCCGTTTATTACATGGTGGCGACGATTACAAATTGTCTTGTAATACATTCTGTCTTTATCTGGATCAGGACTCTGCCACCGTCAGTGCGCTGGAGCTACAGTTTGAAACGCAGCTGGAAGATAACGAAGCTGGCCTCAGCTATTACGATGATGAATTGTTTGCTGCCTGCGGGCTGGATGATTTTGAACAGTTATTATTGGCCTGGCGGGACTTCATCAACGAACAATAATATACCCTTCACACTTGAAGCTGCAGCGGCGTTGTCTGCGTTCATTCGCCCCAATCACATAGTGTACCTATGCTCATGGGGTCTCATTCACTTGCCGCCTACCTGCAACTCCAATTGTTTGGGTATATGAAATGACCCACAATGACGCCCCTTTTTGGGGCGTTTTTGTTGGTTTGCAAAGCCGGAGTGCATGAATGGTTAATCGGATATCACGAGTGGTGGATTAATTGCATGTAATTATTTGAATATGAAGAATATTTAATAGCTGGCACAGACATTGAATTGTTTCAGTCAAGCCCAATTAACCAGGGAGTGGGAGTTTAACTATGAAACTTATCAGTGCAATCATTAAACCGTTCAAACTGGATGACGTGCGTGAAGCCGTCGCAGCACTTGGTGTTGACGGTATGACCGTTTCCGAAGTCAAAGGGTTTGGTCGTCAGAAAGGCCACACCGAACTTTATCGTGGCGCTGAATATCAGGTCGATTTTCTGCCGAAAGTGAAGTTGGATATCGCGACTTCTGACGATAACGTAGAAAGCATCATCGAAGCGATCAGCAAAGCGGCTTATACCGGCAAAATTGGTGACGGTAAAATTTTCGTGTACGACCTGGCGCACGTTGTGCGTATTCGTACCGGTGAAGTGGACGGCGAAGCCATCTGAGCGTAATTCGTTTTTTCTTCCAGACATATTGGGACCGTTAAGGTCCCTTTTTTGTTGCTATACAAGCACCTTTTATCCAATCCTCATACTTTATTCCGTAAAACCGAAGGATTAAGTCAATAAAAACGATATTTATTTTCATTTATTTACAAATGAGAGTAGTTATCATATTGTTTGATAATGATTCTCATTGGTGGTGGTCGTAATGAAAAAAATAGCGTTGTTGGCTTTACTGGTGGCTGGTTCTGTTCAGGCTGCAGAGGAAATCAATGTTTATTCTGCTCGTCAAGGGTATCTGATTGATCCGATTATTAAAGAGTTTGAAAAAGAACAAGGTATCAAAGTAAACATGGTGTATGCCGAAGATGGTCTGGCGGAACGTCTGGCGCGAGAAGGCAAACACACTCCGGCTGATCTGGTATTGACGGTGGATATTAGTCGTCTGATGGAGCTGGTAGAACAGGATCTGGTGCAACCGGTCAGCAGTAAGACGTTGAACGAAAATATTCCTGCACAGTATCGCGATCCGGATAACCGTTGGTTTGCACTGACGACGCGTGTCCGCAATATCTATACGTCTAAAGATCGTATCGGTAAGCCTGAAGATATCACCTATGAATCGCTGGCGGATGAGAAATACAAAGGCAAAATTTGTACCCGCAGTGGTAAAAATGCTTATAACGTTGCGCTGGTCGCCTCCATGATCGCACATCACGGTGAAGCAAAAGCTGAACAATGGCTGGAAGGTCTGAAGGCTAACCTGGCTCGTAAGCCACAGGGTAATGACCGCGATCAGGTCAAAGCTATCAAGGAAGGTGTCTGTGACCTGTCACTGGGTAACAGCTATTACCTGGGCAAAATGCTACAGGACGAAGAGCAGAAAACCTGGGCTGACGCTGTTTATATCAACTTCCCGAACCAGAAAGATCGCGGTGCTCATGTCAACGTGAGCGGGGTTGTGCTGACCAAATATGCCAAAAACAAAGATGCAGCCGTCAAGCTGATGGAATATCTCTCTGCGAATAAGGCTCAGCAAATGTATGCCGAGCTGAATATGGAGTATCCGGTGAAAACTGGGGTTGCTCCATCCAAACTGGTTGCATCGTGGGGGGAATTCAAGGCTGATACATTACCAATTGCTCAGATTGCCTCTTACCGTAAACAGGCAATCACATTGATTGATAAGGTTAAATTCGATCTGTAAGGATATTGAATGGCTGTAGTACGCCATCGTCGCTGGTTAATCGGCAGCGGAGCTTTAGCTCTGCTGCTTTTCTCGCCTGTGATGGCTTTATTGATTGAAGCTTTCAGTGCAGATGCCGGTTTGCTGCAACAGCTTTGGCAGACGGTATTACCTACGTATCTTTTCAATTCTCTGTCGCTGGTTGCACTCGTTGTTCTGTTTGCCGTATTACTGGGTTTGCCCTGCGGCTGGCTGCTGGCAAATTATCAGTTACCGGGCCACCGTTATCTGGAATGGGCTCTGATCCTGCCGCTGGCGATGCCCGCTTATGTCGTGGCCTATATCTATACGGATCTGCTGGATTACACCGGCTGGCTGCAAATACAGCTGCGTGGCTTGTTTGGCTGGCAGTCTGCGGCCGACTACTGGTTTCCGGATCTGCGAACACTGGGTGGTGCCGCCATCATGCTGTCACTGGTGCTCTATCCGTATGTCTATTTGCTGACCCGTGCCGGATTTCTCGAACAATCGGCCAACTTGCAAGATGCTGGTCGGATGCTGGGAGCCAATCCGTGGCAACGTTTTTTTCGCATCAGTCTTCCGCTGGTGCGTCCGGCTCTAATCGGTGCTATGACGCTGGTGGCGATGGAAACGCTGGCCGATTTTGGTACGGTTTCTTATTTTGCCGTAAATACGCTTACTACTGCGATCACCGATGCATGGCTTGGCTATGGCAGTCTGCCATCTGCGGCACAACTTTCGGTTTGCCTGATCTCAATGGTGGTGCTTCTGATCCTGCTGGAAAAGATGAGCCGTCGCCGGCAACAAATCTTTCAGAAAGGGAATGGCATTCCGTTAAACAGTCGGCCGCGACTGAGCGGACGAAAGCTATGGCTGGCACAAACTTATTGCTGGTTACTGGTCTTGCTGGGTTTTTTCCTGCCGGTATCTGTGTTGCTGGATTACGCCTTTTCAGCAGTAGCGGAACAAGATTGGCAGGCATTGCTGCATTACAGTTTCAATAGTCTCAGAATTGCACTCTCGGTCGCTGTATTTGCGGCGGTGCTGGCGTTGCCATTAGTGCTGACCCGGCGACTGTTGCCGGATAAACCGGCAGTACAGCTGTTACAACTGGCTGGCATTGGGTACGCCATGCCTGGAACTGTTTTGGCGATTGGTATTTTGATCCCGTTTACACTGGGTGATTTTCTGCTGAATGATGCTATTGCCTCATTGGGTGGAGAAGAGCCCGGTCTGATTCTGACCGGAACCATATTCGCACTGGTGTGTGCCTATGTAGTTCGTTTCATTGCTGTTGCTATTGGTAGTCAGGAAGGCTCTCTGGCACGTATTTCCTTCAATCTTGATATGGTAAGCCGCAGTCTCGGTTATTACCCGTCACGCATGTTTATCCGGGTGCATTTGCCGCTGATGTGGCGCGGCATTATGGCCGGGGTGGTGCTGATCTTTATTGAATCCATGAAGGAGTTACCTGCCGCCCTGTTATTACGGCCGTTTAACTTTGAAACCCTGCCGACCATGGTTTATCAATATGTCAAAACTGAACAGCTACAGTTTGGTGCTCTTCCGGCGCTGATGATTGTGCTGGTGGGGTTATTACCGCTGATTTTCTTTAACCGCTCGCTGGAACGGGGAATAACATGAACGCTATTGAAATTCATAATCTGCAGTGCGGTTATCAGGAACAAGCCATCCTGCAGAATATATCCCTGGTTCTGGAAGAACAGAAAATACTCGCCCTGCTCGGCCCAAGTGGCTGTGGTAAAACTACATTGCTGAAAGCGATTGCCGGGTTGATTCCGATCGATCATGGTCAGATTTATCTGCATGGCCAGCAGGTACAGAATGGTCATCATGGCCTGGATCCGGAAGAGCGTGGCGTGGGTTTTATTTTTCAGGATTATGCGCTGTTTCCGCATATGACTGTGCACGACAACCTGATGTTCGGATTACGGCCACTGTGTCTTAAAAAAGCAGAAGCCGAAGAACGGATTGCCTCAACTTTAAGTATTGTCGGGCTGACGGGCATGAACAAACGCTATCCGCATGAACTGTCCGGCGGTCAACAGCAGCGGGTGGCAATAGCTCGCTCACTGGTTTGCCGACCGAAACTCATGTTGCTGGATGAACCCTTTTCTAATATCGACAGTCAGTTACGGATCCCGTTGATCCGTGAGATCCGTGATTTACTGAAATCACAGCACATCACCGCAATTTTTGTGACACACAATAAGGAAGAGGCGTTTAGTCTGGCCGATGAACTGGCGGTTTTTCAGCAGGGCAATATTGTCCAGCAAGGGGAAGCCAGCAGCGTATATCATCAGCCGGCTAACCTGTATGTGGCGGAATTTCTCGGCAGAGGCAATCTTGTCCCGGTGACTCGCCAGAGTGATCGGTCGGTGCTCACGCCTTGGGGCGTCATCCCGGTCAATCACCTGCCTGCACATACGGGGCTGATGATGTTTATCCGGCCGCAATGGCTTGAAATTGTGGAAGGGGGGGAAGGCCGTCTGATGGAACAACATTTTCTCGGAACGCATGCCCACTGCCGTGTTCACTGGCAGGGAATGGACTGGGATGCCTGGCATGCGGACTCTATGCCACTCACGACCTCCGCAGTCTCATTGCGTTTACGTCAGCACCAACCGGTGATTTTTGGCTGCGAGCCTACTGAGGTAACCATGTAAAGCAGCGGACATTGAACCGTTTTCAGAGTACAAAACTCATATCGAACCTATGATTTTTAAGCTTTTGCAGGGAAACCGAGCGAACTTCCCGTTTTTTTTGTAAAATTTACTCTGAACCGGGAGAGGAAAAGCAATTGATCAATGTTTTGATAGTCGATGATGATGCGATGGTCGCTGAGCTGAACTACCGTTATGTAACTCAGCTTCAGGGATTTCAGTGCAGTGGAGTGGCATCCTCCCTGCAACAGGCAAAAGAGCTGGTGCTGAACCCGGAGCATCCGATCGATCTGATCCTGCTTGATGTCTATATGCAGATGGAAAATGGTCTGGATCTGTTACCGGTACTGCGCAGCGCTCAACGCCAGATTGATGTGATCATTATTTCTTCCGCTTCCGATGCCGAGACCATCAAAAAATCGCTGCACTATGGGGTCGTCGATTATCTGATTAAACCTTTCCAGTTTGGCCGTTTTGAAGAGGCTCTGATGAACTGGAAACGGAAAAAAGAGCGGATGGATAATCAGCAATATTATAAGCAGGCTGAACTGGATTCGATTATCCATGGGGGGAGCCAGCCAGCAGCGGCAGCAACGGAAACCAAACGGCTGCCGAAAGGGCTGACACCACAAACTTTGCGGACTATCTGTCAGTGGATTGATTCTCACGCCGGGACCGAGTTTTCGACGGAGGATTTGGCCAGTTCAGTGCTGATCTCCCGGGTGTCCTGCCGTAAATATCTGGTTTGGCTCGAAGAGATCAAACTGCTGCATACCAGTGTCCACTACGGCGTCACTGGCAGACCGGTCTATCGTTACCGTTTACAGCCGGAGCAACATGCCCAGCTGAAACAATATGCACAGGATTAATCTTTAGTTTCTTTGGTAGATCAGGCCAGATGATAGTCAGTATCCAGTAAAGTAAACCGGAACTGGCGCTGTGATGAGAGGATCACCTCACCGCTTTTCGTGACAAAAATAGCTTCAATATGTGGCAGGGTACTGAGATAGCACAGGCTTTTCTCTACACCCATGCCATAGAGCAATGTCGTGTAGATATCTCCATCAATCGAGTCGTCAGAAATCACGGTGACACTGAGCAGCTCGTTATTCAGTGGATAACCGGTGTTAGGGTCAAGGATGTGGTGATAGATAGTTCCGTTCTGCTCAAAATACCGCTCATAAATGCCGGAGGTCACCACTGATTTGCCAACGACCTCAATGGTACCAAGCAATTCATCCGGCATCCCAAACGGTTTTTGTAAGCCAATACCCCACGCATTCTGCATAGCATGCTGTGGTGAACCTAACGTCAGTACATTTCCACCCAGATTGATTAACGCATGATCAATGCCCATCTGACGCAATAGATCCCGCACCCGATCAGCGATATACCCTTTGGCGATAGCACCCAGATCGATTTCCATGCCGGCCTGTTCCAGAAAAACAGAGCAGGAGGAAGGCGCGAGCTGTACTTTTTCTGGCTGAGTCAGCGGTAATAATGACTGGATGTCTGACAAAGAAGGCACCTGATCACCGTGAAAACCGATTTTCCAGCGTTTAACCAGTGGGCCAATCGTCAGATTAAAGCAACTGTCTGGCAGCAAGCTGACGGCTTTGGCCTGACTAATCAGTTCGAATACAGGCTCACTGACAACAACATGATGCCGGCCTGCAGCATGATTGACGTTCATCAGTTGTGAATGTTCACGATTGACGGTCAGCAGATCTTCCAGCTGTTTGATTAGCCTGAAAACGGCTCTGGCGGCTTGCTGATTATCTTCAAAAAGTTTGAGAAGGATGGGGGAGCCCATCAAGGTCGCTGAGTAGGAATAAACCCGTTCAGGGGAGGACATAGGATCACTCCGTTTGCAGAGGCTGAATAAAATAGTGCGCCCACCAGGAGCGCACTATTTTATCTGATTAAAGTCAGAAGGCGACTAGGAACGCTGTGCGTAGTAAGCTGCGTTACGTCCTGCCATCGTACCGAAGATAATGATATCTGCAACAGCATTACCACCGATACGGTTTTTACCGTGCAGGCCACCAGCCACTTCACCGGCTGCAAACACACCCGGAATGACCTGACCGTTGACATCCAGCACTTCGGTGTTGGTGTTGATGGTTACGCCGCCCATGGTGTGATGAACGCCCGGTGCAATGCGGATGGCATAGAACGGACCTTCATTGATTGGGTGACGCAGTGCGGTTGTGCGACCAAAAGCCTCATCATGCTGTTTTTCTACCGCCACGTTATATTGTTCCAGCGTGGCCAGGAACGCGTGCATGTCGAGTTCCAGCTTTCTGGCCAGCTCACGCGGGTTGTCAGCACTCACGACGAAACCCTTACCAATGTATTCATCCGCTGCTTTGTTATTGCGGCGTACCTGCTCATCGAACACGATGTAAGCATAATGTTCCGGCAGGTTAATGATTGCCGCAGAAACTTTATCGCGGGTCTCAAGTTCGTTGAAGAAACGCTCACCTTTCTGGCTGACCAGAATTGCGCCACCACCGCGGATCGCTTCGGAAATCAGATAAGAGGTGGTTTGTTCAACCGTTGGATGGATCTGGATCTCACCCATGTCGACGGTACCGGCACCGACTTGTTCCAGCAGGGCAATGCCTGAGCCAGTTGCGCCTTTGTGGTTAGTGGTCACAAAGCCTTTGAGATCCGGACGGTATTTCACTACCATCTCCTGATTCGCGCTGAAACCACCACTGGCCATGACGACGCTCTTAGTGTGAATAGTGAGAATTTCATTCTCTTCATTTTTCACGCGCAGACCGCTGACAGCACCATTTTCCATCAGAATTTCGATGACATCGGTATCGAGCATAACATCAATGTCACGCTGATTGATGTTGCGCACCAACCCGCTGATCAGGAAGCCACCTACCGCAGAGCGATCGGCCGGACGGTGAGTACGATCAGTGCTCATGCCTCCGGTGATGGTGATATCGTTCAGTTCGATACCCCGATCGGCCAGCCACTCAATCGCTTCAGGGGCATTGTCGACAAAACTGCGCAGCAGTTCAGGATTATTGGTTCCCTGACCACCTTTCAGACTTTCCTGATAGAACTTCTCTTTACAGTCATCGATGACTTTCAGTTTCTGGAAGCGGGTACCGGCCGCGTTCATACCGACAGAGGCTTTGATCGTGTTACCGCCGATGGTCGACATTTTCTCGACCAGCAGTACGCTGGCATCTCGGTCACTGGCCTGAATGGCTGCAGCCAGACCTGTACCACCACTACCAATTACGACAACATCATAGCAAGGAGGCTCAAGGTTACCGCCTTCTTCCATCACCAATGCTTTGCATGATTTAGCCATTGCTTTGGTTACGGCTTTTTTCACTGCTTCACTCTGTGTGGTCGCACCGGAAACAGCATCCACCAGCGGAGTATTGGCATCCAGAATACGGGTTCGGATCTCTTCAAAACTGGAGGTGAAAGTCACATCGAGATCAGTCTCTGATTCCAGAGTGATATCAGCAATACGGTCAGTTTCCAGATTGACATTCAGTAGCAGCTCATTGTCGCCATCCTGCACTTTTTCTTGGAAAACACCGCTCTTGAATTTGCCGGTTGGCATGCTGCTCAGATCGCGGATCATCGCGTCAACCAGCGAGAAGCGCCACAGCGGTTCAGGAATTGACAGGGCTTCGCGCTGGGTACTGTCAATGAACAGCTCCAGTGTGTCACCACGTGCAATGCGGTCAGTCCAGTCAGGATAGGCGATGCAGGCTTTACCGACAGCGACCAGATCGTAACCATGCTCAATCGCCATTTCAGCGTCTGATTTGTTAACAATACCACCGACACCAATCATCGGGATCTGGGCCAGTTTCTCTGAACGCAGCTTAGTATATTTACGGATCAATGGGGTTGGATCGTGTTTATCAACGATAGAGGGGCGCAGGGTGTAGCCCATGGAAAAGTGCAGGTAATGCAGACCCAGCTCTGCCAGTTTTTCCAGCAGGTACATGGTGTCATCAAAACGGATACCCGGTACTTCCAGCTCTTCCGGAGAAAAGCGATAACCGATGATGAAAGATGGATCGGCGTACTGACGAACCATTTTCTGGGTAATTTCCAGCACAGCCAATGGGAAGCGAGCACGGTTTTCGCGGCTGCCGCCCCATTGGTCATCACGCTGGTTGGAGTTCGGTGAGAAGAATTGCTGAATCAGGTAGGTATTGGCGCCGTGAATTTCGACACCATCGAAACCGGCTTTGATAGCGCGGCGTACTGCTTCACCAAACTTGGTGATCATCGCGTCTACTTCATCGCCAGTCAGTGCTACCGGAGTAGCAGCTCCGTCACGAGGTGCTGCAATCGCACTCGGACCTACTGGGGTGCGACCTCCGATCAGCGTTGGTTCGACCATGCGGCCACCGTGATAAACCTGAATGACAGCCTTTGAACCTTTTGACTTGATGGCATCGGCAATTTTCGCCAGACCTTCGATTTTGTCGTCGTTATCCAGGCCAATTGCGCCAGGGAAGGCCAGGCCAAGATCATCCACAAAGCCACATTCTACAATTACCGTACCGATGCTACCTGCACGCTCGCGATAGTAGTCAACCAGTTCACTGGTGACACTACCGTCGAAATATCCGGTACAGGTGGTCATTGGAGCCATCAGGAGACGGTTTTTCAGTTGTGCGCCATTGGGAAGAGTGAATGGACTCAGAATGTCATTTTTAGAGTACATATAGATCAGCTCCAAACTAAAAAACTAATAGATAGATTTAAGAAATTGATTCCCGTTGATAATTTTTTTATTTTTCAGAATGGTGTAGGGGTAATTCTTATTGCAATAAAAACTAATTTTTAACTGGATTTGCTCTCGTTATGAATACGAGGGCGAACAATGTCTGTTAAATGTAATTAGCTCACAGGGAATATGATATTCATTTTTTTATTTAAAGCCCGGTTACATTAGTTAAATAACTAATTTCGGCTTATTTGATTGTCCGTTTGTCAGTTGTTTTCATTCCGATAATAAATGTTTTGTGTTTGTTGTTTTAATTAAATTTTTACTGATAAATATTTATCAATTTAATAACATTACTGTAACAATTAAAATAAATTGTTTATGTATCAGATAGTTATGTTTTGTTTTAATAGTCTTTATCTGATTATTCCCGAATTCAAGTCCGAAGTGCGACACTCTCCAATTTAAGCGGCTAGCCTCATTTCTTCAAAAACCTTGGCTGGCTGCTTAAATCCTAAACACTTTTTCGGA
>SSEX01000040.1 GCA_008015085.1 Tolumonas sp.
CAATTTTATCATGCAGAGAAAACCCTGATTATCTTGAGGTTGATGACATATGTGGGTTGATATTGCCGAGATATGAGCATTTAACCATCTCACACTTAAATGTTTAATAGCCATATTATTAGCCAAGCAAAACATAACAAAAACTTGAAACTGGACGGCATTTCATGCCGCCATTTAAGTCAAAGTTGTGTTGAAACAATTAGTAAATGTAAAAGCAGAAATTAGAATCCTGTTTTTTGTTCCAAGCGGTTGGCTTTCGAACATTGCGGCTTAAATATAAATTGCGTGTAATTTGAGAATTTGCCGCCAGCATTTTCGGATTGATGGGTTCTATTCCGCTAATAATTCACCTGAAAAGCGGTGTTGAATTTGAGCGCAGCACCAGCTCGCTAACTCTGACGGTCGTTTACCTTCATTCGCAGTGAATTCTGTTTGAGTTGAGGTTTACGCAAATCCTGAGCTGAATTCAAGTTGCGTGAAACAAATCTCGACCAACAGAGAAATATAAAAAATTACGCAATCCCGTTCATACACAACAAAAACTTGATGGTTGATTTCAATGCTAATCAATTGCTCAAGCCTTGTTCACATTGAGACGAATGACCATAGCTAGGTGATACGGAGATAACTCAGTTATGTCTAAAACCAATTTAGCAAACCGCATAACGGTAGGTGATATAGCTTGCTTCTCAGCTTTATGAATATTCTTCAGTAAATAACCTATTCATTACACTCTAAGCATTCATGTCTTGCACTTTGGCGCGGTCTTTTTCGTTGCTGTTTTGGAAAGCAAAAATGCCGCTGCTCTGCAGCCGATAAACAGTATTCATGCTGCAAAGCAACAATCACCAGCTGATTAAAATGGCCACAATCTCTCGGCAAAGCCGGGGGATTACCTAATTTATTGACGTAACAGGCGCAAGCCGTTTCCAACCACCAGCAAACTGGCGCCAACATCGGCAAACACGGCCATCCACATACTCCCCAACCCAGCCAAGGTCAGGATCAGAAATGTACTTTTAATAACCAGCGCCATACTGATGTTCTGGATCAAAACTGAATGCGTTGCCCGTGAAAGCCGAACAAAAACCGGGATCTTGTTCAAATCATCATCCATTAGTGCCACATCTGCTGTTTCAATCGCGGTGTCTGTTCCCATGGCCCCCATGGCGAACCCGATGTGCGAGCAAGCCAGTGCAGGCGCATCATTAATGCCATCCCCGACCATACCAACAATACATTCCTGCCCAAGTGACTCAACTGCGTTCAGCTTATCTTGCGGCAATAAATCGCCCCGGGCCAGATCAATACCAACCTGCTGAGCAATAGCATTTGCTGTGTGCTGATTATCGCCTGTCAGCATGACTGTTTTTACACCTAACCGGTGTAGTTCAGCGATAGCCATGCGGCTGTTTTCTTTCACTGTGTCAGCCACTGCAAACATAGCAAGTATCTGTTGCTCAGCAGCCAGCAATACGACGGTTTTACCTTGTTGTTCAAGCGCTTCTATCTTTCGTTCATATTCCGGAGAACAAAGCCCTTGTTCATGGATCAACCGATGATTACCTAACACATATTTTTTCCCATCAATGATCCCGCTCACACCCCGCCCAGCAAACGCCTCAAACGATTCCACCTCGATAAAGGTATTTTGGGTTGTATTCGCAGCCGTGATCGCGCGGGAAACCGGATGGTCACTTCGATTGGCCAGACTAACGGCTAAACGAAGGCAATATTCAGCATCTATGTCTGACAAAATCTCAAAATCAGTTTGTACCGGTTTACCATGGGTGATTGTTCCGGTTTTATCAAATGCCAGCCACGACAGCTTATAACCTTCTTCCAGATAGACCCCGCCTTTGATCAGAATGCCATGCCGAGCAGCGGCCGTTAACCCACTGACAATAGACACCGGCGTTGAAATCACCAGAGCACAAGGACAAGCAATAACCAATAATACCAGTGCCTTATAGATCCAGTTATGCCAATCGCCCCCGACAACCAATGGCGGCAATATCGCAACCAGCAAGGCCAGAACAAACACAGTCGGGGTATAGATGCGGGCAAAATTATCAACAAATCGCTGAGTCGGAGCCTTTTTCCCTTGAGCTTCCCCGACTGCATGAATGATTTTGGCAAGGGTAGTATTGCTGGCAATCGCAGTCACCTGGTATTCAAAAGAGCCGGATTGATTGATCGTTCCTGCGAATACGGCATCTCCCACTTCCTTTTCCACCGGCAGGCTTTCTCCGGTGATCGGTGCCTGATTTACACTCGAATTGCCGCGGATGATCTTGCCGTCCAGTCCGATTCGCTCTCCTGGCCTGACCCGTACGATCCGGCCGATATCCACTGTGCTGGCCTCAACTTCACGCCAGCTTCCATCTTGCTCTGATACGGTTACCGTCTCTGGAACTAATTTCAGCAGCCCTTCAATCGCATTGCGCGCCCGATCCAGTGATTTGGCTTCTATTAGTTCAGATATAGTAAATAGCACCATAACCATTGCGGCTTCGGGCCACTGACCGATGAGTAGTGCCCCAGTCACCGCGACACTCATCAGGGCATTAATATTCATATTGCCATTACGAACGGCAATCCAGCCTTTTTTATAGGTTGAGATGCCTGATAAGGCGACGGCAAATATGCTCAGTGCAGCGGTAGACCATTCAGGAAAGGCCAGCCAGTCTGCAATTTCTGATGACAACGCGAACAGACCAGCCAACACCAATGGCCACCATGATTTAGCCGGAGTCGCCGGAGCGATTTGTTGATTACTGGAGTCAGGTAATTCCGGTTCAAAACCCAATGAACGAATAGCTGTTAATACAGGTCCCAGCGCATCAGGATCGTGTACCACAATTAAGATCCGCTGCATCAGGTTGAATTCTAAATGTTTCACTGCCGCCATATTGCCCAGTTTCTTACGGATCAAATTTTCTTCAACCGGACAATCCATTTGCATAATACGGATCGATGTTCGAATACCTTCAGCGACCGTTTCTGATGCATTTAAAGCTGTGAAACTAACAGGCGCTGAAGAGCAACATGAACCGCATGAATTCTGAGACTCATGCGTATGTTTATCAGACTGAATAACGCTCGTTTTTCTTGGAGTGGCAGATATTATTGCCTTGATCCCGGATTTTGCAGACAAAGCTTCACGCTTATTATGGTCAGAATGGTTACAACAGCCGGTCATGATGCGCTTCCGTTATTATCTTGTTATAACCATTCAACACCCTGAAGTTACTACAGAGTCAAGATAGATCCGTCTTACTCAGGATTAATTTTGCAGTAACTCGAGCTATGGGCTATCGGGTTCTGCTTCTGTTTCATTGGCATCATGCATTAATGACGAAACAAGTACTTTATCGACGCGCTTTCCATCCATATCAACCACTTCAAATCGCCAGCCATCCCACTCTGTAATACTACCTGTGGTTGGCACCCGACCTAACAGCAACATCACCATACCGCTTAGCGTGTGATAACGGCCTTTATCTTCTTCAGGCACACTGCGGATCTTCAGCCTGTCTCGCATCTCCGGAATCGAGATGGCTCCATCTAATAACCATGAACCGTCTTCACGCTGAACAGCCAGTGCATCTTCTGCATTGCGGGGGGTAAATTCACCTGTTACAGCCTCCAGCAGATCCTGCAAAGTGACAAGACCTTCAATCTCACCATATTCGTCAATAACAAAGGCCATTTGCATATTATTTTCACGAAACTGTTCCAGCAACTCCATCCCGGTCAACGTTTCAGGCACATATACACACGGCTGTAACCCCGACAGTAAAATCCGGCACCTGACCCTGCACTGTATAAGCCAATGCCTGTTTGGCATGAATAACACCTAATACATTTTCCAATCCGCCATTACATACAGGAAACCGGGTATGTTCAGAGGTGATTAGTCTTTGCAGGTTTTCTTCATGAGAAAGCTGAATATCAATACAAACCACATCAGAACGCGGGATCATCAATGAACCTAACTGACGATCATCCAAACGGAAAACGTTACGAACCATGGTGTGCTGATGCTGTTCGATGATGCCGGCCTCAGAACCTTCATCTAACATGGCATGGATTTCTTCCTCAGTCACACTGGACTGCTCCTGCTGTTTAACCCCCATCACTTTCAATAAACCATGTGTTGAACCAGTTAATAACAACACAAAAGGACGGGTAATTGTTGCCAGCGCCAGCATCGGTCTTGCAACTAAACGCGCAATAGGCTCAGGATTCATCTGGCCGATACGTTTAGGGACCAATTCACCAATCACAATCGACGCATAGGTAACCAGAACAACTACAATTGCTGTCGATGCAATATCGGCTGTTGCCTCCGGCACGGAGAATGACTGCAACCAGACAGATAACGGGGCAGCCAGAATCGATTCGCCAACGATTCCGTTTAAGATACTGATAGACGTAATGCCAATCTGGATAGTCGATAGAAAACGAGTTGGATCTTCGCCTAATTTCAGAGCGGTACCCGCCGCTTTATCACCATCTGCTGCCAATTTCTGTAACCTGGTTCGTCGGGCAGTGACCAATGCAATTTCTGACATAGCAAAGACACCGTTCAGAACAATCAGTCCTAACAGAATTAATACTTCCATTAAAAAATACCTTTGCTGGGAATAACCAGAGATAAGAACAGGATTGGAGAATGAGAGAAATATGCCAGATAATCAGTACAACTTCGGGAAGTCGGATCGTTCATATTGTTGAGGGGGGGATAAGCCCATTATTCCTTTTAATGTGATTAAGCGCTGATGATGTTATAAAGTCATCAGCCTTATGTCAATTTAGCAAATTTTTAACAAATCAGGTGCCCCACACCCCCACTGATGATAACAACTACCCAAGGTGGCGCATTCCAGAACAGTAAAGCAATAAAAGCTACCAGCGCAAAAGCAAAGTCTTGAGGTGCGTGTATTGCACTGGTCCATACCGGTTGATAGAGGGCAGCCAGCAATAAACCAACAACAGCAGCATTGATACCGGCCAGCGCCGCTTGCATTCCGATATTACGGCGTAAGGAATCCCAGAATGGCAACGCACCAGCAACCAGCAAAAACGAGGGAGCAAAGACCGCGAACAGGCAGATCAGCCCATTTAACCAATTAGGGAGCCCAGTATCCATTGATGCGCCCAGAAAGGCGGCAAACGTAAATAAAGGTCCAGGAACTGCCTGCGCCGCCCCATACCCAGCCAAAAAAGACTCGTTACTGACCCATCCAGTAGGAACAACTAACGTCTGCAGTAACGGCAAAACAACATGTCCGCCACCAAATACCAGAGCGCCAGCCCGATAGAAACCGTCGGTCATCATCAAAGTCTGATCAGGAACCAGTGTTGTCAGAAACGGCAACCCCAGCAATATAACGACGAATGCCGTCAACCAGAACAAACCGGCACGGTGGCTTATACTGGCAGAAAAAGATTCATGCGTGACATCTGATTTCGGTTTAAAGAGCAAACGCCCCGCCAGCGCCGCTACTCCAATAACGCCAACTTGCCCCCAGGCTGAAGGCTGCGTAAGCATAAGACAGGCAGACGCAGCCATAATCGTAATACGTGACACATCCTGACAAAGATTCCGGGCCATTCCCCAAACGGCCTGAGCGACGACCGCGACAGCGACCACTTTCAATCCATGTAATGCACCGGCCGAAATCACCGTCGATTCACTGCTGATACCAAACGCAAACAACATCAGCATAATAGCTGATGGCAAGGTAAAACCAGCCCAGGCAACTGCCGCACCGATATAACCACAACGGGATAAACCAAGAGCCATACCGACCTGACTACTCGCCGGACCAGGCAGAAACTGACACAGAGCCACCAGATCAGCATAACTACGTTCACTTAACCAGCGCCGCCTAAGCACAAACTCATCCCGAAAATAGCTCAGATGGGCCACCGGCCCACCAAATGAAGTTAGGCCGAGGCGGAGAAATATCAGAAATACAGCCCATGGATTGTTTGATGTCTGATCGATATCTTTCATCTGCTGATACATCAAATTTGTTTATTCATGACTAATGATGAACAAGGACACAACTGGCTGAATTGAGTAGTCTCCTTTATCTGCTGAGGCACTTCATTTCGCACAACAACGTCATAACCCAATGCGTTAAAAAACTCGGAGGCTGTCGTCGTCAGCAGATATAACTCTTTTAGCCCATGATCTTTTGCCCACTGTTCTGCAGATGAAACTAATAACTTAGCCATTCCCTGATGTCGGTATGCCTGATTAACCACCACCGAGCGGAGTAGTCCTGTTGTTGCCTGCATCTCAATTCCAGCTGATGCAATTAACCGATTATTATCGTAAATACCAAACATAACCAGATTGTCTTTATCCGCCAGGTCTGAAGATGGTAAATCAGCAGCAGACAGTAATGGCACAACCTCATCCAGAGATGTAATTAATTGAACGTTCATGTTTATCCCTTTCATATAAGTATCAACAGGGATTATTACCGCCATAAGACAATCCAGCCAAGGTCTAATGCCAAGCTTTTATTCTTTAAATTGGTCTGGATATCGCAATCAATCTTCCGATAAAAAATATTTTTGTATTTTGGCTCCAGAAAATGACACTGATATGGCATAACAAAATCAGTGACGAGATAACCTGCCACAGCTTGACCTTCCCCCCATTGGAAGGTTTAAGATGTAACTTATTATCATTACTTGTTTTTCATCTATTCTGCCGCATTCAGGGAGCCCGAATGATTGCGTTTATCCGAAATCTGACTCAGCACCGCACCGCATGGGCTGTACTTTTTGGCTCAGCCTTTTTTCTTGAACTCTGCGCCATGGTGTTTCAGCACATAATGGGGTTGCAGCCTTGTGTGTTATGCATCTATCAGCGAGTGGCCGTTCTGGGGATCATGGCTGGTGCAGCGATAGGTTTCATCAACCCCCAAAATCTGTTTTTGCGCTGGTCGGGATTGCTGCTATGGGCTTACTCTTCAGTACAGGGGTTACAGATCGCCTTAAAGCAAACTGATATTCAGCTTCATCCGTCACCATTCAATACCTGCGATTTATTTGTGACCTTTCCAGACTGGTTACCGCTCAATCACTGGATGCCATGGTTTTTCAACGGTACCGGTGATTGTGCAGAGATCCAATGGCAATTTCTGTCCTGGACAATGCCTCAGTGGCTGATTGTCGCTTTCGGTGCCTATACGCTGAGTAGTTTCGTGATCATTGCCGGCAATTTGGTCAGAGGGAAATGCTGCAGTTCGTAATCAATAACATAAAAAACCGAACGCCCTGATATAGGGCGTTCAGATGCACTAAGTACACGATCGGGGAAAGCGGGCGTTATCTGATATAACCGTATTTATGCATAATGTTTCTGGCCTTATCACTTTTCAGATAATCCAGAAGCGCCGTGGCAGCCGGATTACCTTCACCTTTTTTCAGCAATACCGCGTCTTGAGTGATAGGGCTATAAAGTTCTGCTGGAATAATCCAGGCAGAGCCTTTCGTGATTTTTCCATCTTTATAAACCTGGGAAAGCGCAACAAACCCGATCTCAGCATTACCGCTGTCAACAAACTGTTTTGCCTGCGTGATATTTTCACCTTGTACCAGTTTTGTAGCAACGGCAGCGGTTACCCCCAGTTTCTCCATCGCTTAACCAGAAGCAGCGCCATACGGTGCTGTTTTAGGGTTAGCAATTGCAAGATGGGTGAATGATCCTTTTTTCAATACATCCCCCTTAGCATCCACTTTAGCTGTATCAACTGACCACAAAACAAGCTGCCCTTTTGCGTAGGTAAACTGCGAACCAGCAAGAGCCAGTTCTGAATCCACTAATTTCTTTGGCGTTTTACTATCAGCACTGACCATAACCTCAAAAGGCGCACCATTTTGAATTTGAGCAAACAACTGCCCGGTTGCTCCAGCAGAAATGACGACCGTATCGCCTGTATCAGCCTTAAACGAAGCCGCTATATCTTCCAGCGGTTTTTGAAAATTAGCAGCAACAGCTACCTTAACTTCATCAGCATGAACCAGCATCGGGATCATCATTGTCAGACAGAGTGGAATGCGGAGTAAGCGGTTCTTCTGTTTCATAAAACATCCTTATCAGTAACACCGTTATGTTACTTTTGCATATCCCCTGCCAACAACACCAAACCGGGCCAGCCCGAACAAATAAAACGTAATTATTTGATTTAAAATGAATTTAATTGCAAAACCCAATGAAAACGATATGAAATAAATAAAAAACGACATTTTCATTGTCTGGTTTGTCATATACCGCATTACCAATGCGTACAAATGTAGTGCTATCCATGACCGGAATACCAGGATGAGACAAGATACGATAATTCCAAAAGAAATTTTTACGACGTCACCTGCCAGATGAGCGAAACCCCATTTCTATTTGCCTCATAAAACGGATTTGAATGAGACTAACGATAAGATTAACTATATACTCTTTGATCTAAAAATCGAGTCTCTCTTTCTATGTCAAAAAAACAACAAGGTGGAACATTGAAAAACAAAATATTAATTATTCTTGGTCATCCGGCAAAAGACAGTTTTTGTAAAAGTATCGCCAATGAATACCGAGAAGCCGCCAGTAATGCCGGCCATGAAGTGAAACTTATTAATCTGGCGGAATTAGCGTTTGATCCCATTCTTCATGAAGGATACAACGTCATCCAGCCATTAGAACCCGATCTTATCAACGCACAGAACTCCATCTTATGGGCTGAGCATATAGTCTGGATTTACCCTAACTGGTGGGGGGCTATGCCCGCATTGCTGAAGGGCTTTATCGACAGAGTGTTTATTCCTGGTTTCGCCTTCAAATATCGGGATAATTCAAACTTATGGGATAAACTCCTTGGAGGTAAATCCGCTCAGCTGTACGTCACTATGGATTCTCCGCCATGGTATTACAGATGGTTTACCAAAATGCCGGGACACAAACAGATGAAACTTGCTATTTTAAACTTTTGCGGGATCTCGCCTGTGAAAATTTCCAGCTTTGGTCCGGTAAAATCTGCATCCGATATTCAAATAGAAAAATGGCTGCGAGCTGTACGCCATGATGCAGCACAGTCAGTTTAATGTGTTACCGTTTAATTTCAGACCTTCGGAGAATTACTGATGGGCGTGACACCCGATGAAATAAAACAGATTTATGCCAATCATCATGATGCTAACTCAATCCTGATGGTGATTGATAAATCAGCGTCGTTTTTTTATTTCATTGATGGCGGTGAGCAGCTGATATCTCTGCCTGTTGGGTATGAAGACATTAGCGCCCGTTTTTTCAGGCACACACCGCCAACGCCGGATGACATTGAATATGCCATCAACTACATCGAAGATGAAATCGAAAAGGTGGTGCCTAAAATCCCTCATACTTTTGTTTTATGTAGTGCGGATGATTTTATCCGACAGATCGGTGAATTATGCGGAATTGAAGATTTACCACTGCCGACACTACCGAGAGATCAACTCGAAGAGCTTTTCGGACAATATGCCGAGATCTCCATGGGGCGACCGCCTCGCTCTCATGAAACAGATGTTACGCCTCGCTTCTATGCCCGGTTGTTGATCCTGCGGGAGTTTATGCACCATCTCAAATTCCCACACATAAAGTTCATGACAACTTAAAAAACGGCGCATGCCCCGACAGTGTCTAATTGCATCAGAAACTCAAGCCGGATGGGTCAAGTCTGTCAGACGGCTAGAATCTGAATTTTCATCAGTTAATACAGAAGTTATCCACTGAAATTGTGGATAACTAAGTTACAGACTATCTGAGTGGCGTTGCTCTTTTAAATCATCAACCGTTCTTGACTCACCCACAAAGCCGATGACCTCTTTCAGCCCATTTCGGTGTTCGTAATACAAAACATTGTTCCGACTGTATACAAGTGGCTGGCCAGCATCTCTGCAGCGCTTTACCGCTTCACGGCCTGCTTGTGCCGCAAAATCCGCAATTTCCAGGAAGCTTGCATCAAATACAGATTTTTTCATATTAATTCCCTGAAAGATGCGCTATTGATTCAAACATAGCATGTCCGATTTTTCAAATAAATATATCTTTGATCACAATACTCCGCTAGTTAATATCATTTCCACCAACGAGAACAAAATTTATAAACATACAGAAAAAACATAACACCCACGGTACATAATATGAGAAATATTCAACCACAACCCCAATATTTTAATTTTTAATAAAATCTAAAC
>SSEX01000052.1 GCA_008015085.1 Tolumonas sp.
CCATTCCCCGTACGGCCTATTATGATGATGGTCAGCATTACTGAACTGAAATTCAAAGTTAAGATGCAGCCCTGTTAGTGGCAGCATCTTATTACTATGCTGAGCGGCAGAGCAGAAGATCAAGCCAGCGAGTAGGCAGTAAGCGTTTTAAGATGCTAAAAACATGCGTCGGCAGTGTGACTCTATAACGGGCTTTTGCGTGTTTACTGCGTAACGCATGCAAAGCTGGAATGAGGCATGATTCGGGTTCCAGTGTAAACGGATTTTTAGGTTTTGGATTTTGTAGTCGCTGCAAAGTTTGCTTATAAATCACATCGTGACGACTGTTTTCAATATTGATGTATTGCCTGAATTTTGTCAGCGCATTACTACGAAACTCACTGCGGACAGGGCCTGGTTCGATCAGGCTAACCTGGATACTGGTATCCCGTAATTCCAACCTGAGCGTGTCGGTGTATCCCTCAAGTGCGAACTTACTGGCCGTGTAAGCTCCCCGGTATTTGAGTGCAACCAATCCCAGAAGAGAGCTGATCTGAATGATTCGTCCCCGGTTTTCTTTGAGCATCGCCGGTAGTATCTGACGAATGAGATGATGCCAGCCAAACAAATTGGTATTGAACTGTTCCCGCAAAGCTTGCGTTGGCAGATCCTCCAGTGCGCCGGTTTGGCCATAAGCGCCATTATTTATCAGGCCGTATAATTTACCGTTAGATTGTTCCAACGCCCAAACAACAGCTTGTTCTATGCTGTTTTCATCGTCCAAATCGAGTTGATGGGCGGTTAATCCGGCAGTTATCAGGTGTTGTACATCATTGTTTTTCCGGGCAGTTGCCAGAACACAAAACCCTTCTTGCTGTAATCTTTGTGCTAAATGCAGACCTATACCGGTTGAACAGCCTGTTATGAGGACAAAATCAGCCATTGTTTTTCCCTACAGCTTAAGAACTTATGTGTATATTAATTTGAGCGAACCTGAAAACAAAACCGGGAGCTTTTCAGCTCCCGGTTTTTTAGACAATCAGTGTTATGCTCCTGAATCATCAAGTCGCACAGTCAGTGTCTGACCTGGTTTCAGCCGGTTGTGGCCTAAACCATTCCAGCGAACCAGATCATTTACTTTGATCTGGAATTTTTCCGCAATAGAAGACAGAGAATCACCTCTGCGAACCTCATAACGTTTTGATTTGACCGCCGCCTTGGCTACAGAAACTTTAGCTGTTTTGCCTACAGTATTTTTTACCGGCGCATTCACCAGCAATACCTGACCTAATTTCAGTTTCTTTTTGGTCAGCCGATTCCACTTCATCAGATTTTTTTCTGATACACCGTAGACATTAGCAATATTTTTCAAAGTATCGCCACGTTTCACCTTATGGTGAATGGTCAAGCTACTGCCAGAGACTACTTTAGTGGCTGATTCTGCATCATTGCTGGCAACTGCAACTCGTTCGCTGTCACTGCGTACCCGTTTTTGTGGAGCCATATCAGCTAATGCCAGTTCTAGTTCATCAGCAATGCTGATTGGCACCAACAAATGATTTGGTCCTTGTGGCGAAGTGATATTGCGACTGAAGCCAGGGTTCAGTTTTTTCAAAGCTGGCAGAGACATATTTGCCTGTTCTGCAGCTGTGCGCAGATCTATCTGCCCTTTAGTATCGATTAAACGCACGGATGGGCGATTCGGTACTTTAGGCAAATCAATACCATATTTTTTGGCGTTTTTAATCACATCAGCCAGAGCCATCAGACGAGGTACATATTCCATCGTTTGTCTTGGCAGATTCAATGAAAAGAAATCGGTCGCTTTACCCTTCGCCCGGTTTGCTGTAATCGCATTCTGGATGCGGCCTTCACCAGCATTATAAGCGGCTACTGCGTTTAGCCAGTCGCCTTCAAAATAAGCGTTTAACTGAGCTAAGTAATCAAGTGCGGCCTGAGTAGATGCAACAACATCACGACGGCCATCGTACCAGTAATCCTGTTTCAGGCCGTAACGGCGCCCGGATGCACTGAGGAATTGCCATAAGCCAACAGCGTTGCCATGGGAGCGGGCATTAGGGTTATATGCACTTTCAACAATGGGCAATAACACCAGCTCCATTGGCATCTGACGTTTATCGATTTCCTCAGTGATTAGGTGGAGGAAGGGGGCTGCACGTTCGGTAACAGTACGCAGATATTTCGGATGTTTGATGTACCAGTCACGGTAAGCAATGACGTCTGGATCGTTTGGCATGGGCAGTTGCATCTCGTCAGCAATGCGATCCCACATATATGGGTGTGAGCTTTCCGATCGATCCAGGGCCGAAGTCGCATGCGAGCGATAATTCGACATTACGTTAACGGTAGAACCCAAATTATTTTTATCTGAGTCGGTTTGTAACGCCTGGCAACCGGTCAGCAACAGCGCGCCCATCAGGGCCAAATGTAGCTTCATGTTCATCCAGTCATCCTCAAAATTTTGACAGATGGTAAGTGTGATTAGGGTTCAGATCAAGCCTTGCATAATTTATGCACATTTAAAGCTCAAAGATTATTCTTTTTTTCCCGCAAAATAGCAAAGATCTGGATCTCATTTTCGAGATAGAGATCGCTTAATTTTTGTGCAAAAAAGCGGATCGCGGGCACATCGGTTCGTAAAAACACGTTTGTCTGTTTTTCTGTTTTTATCGTGGAAGGTAACGTAGGCGTATCTTGTTGTCTCAGTTTGCTAACTTCTTTAATTCGGTTAATTGTAGATACATTATCTGGTTCTACCATTAAACAGTAGCTTAAATTATTGTAAGTATATTCATGTGCAGCATAAACAAGGGTGTCATCCGGTAAATTACTCAGGCGTTTCAGCGAGTTATACATCTGTTCTGCAGTGCCGCTGAATAGGCGTCCACACCCTCCAGAGAACAGTGTATCGCCACAGAACAACGCATTGTGACCATAAAAGGCGATATGTTCAGCGGTATGTCCGGGTGTGTGCAATGTCGTGAATGAGAGCCCAAGATCAGGGAAATTGATCATGTCTTGATCATTCATCATCTTCAACTGAGGGGTATTCGGTAATGTGATATGAGGGCCGTAAACTTCACATTGCGGGTATTGTTGTAATAAACCGGCTACACCATCAACATGATCGTGATGATGGTGGGTAATCAAAATAGCGCGTAAAGTCAGAGATTGCTGCTGGAGGCGTTCTAGAACAGGCGCTGCTTCACCAGGATCGATGACAATGGCATGATTTCCCTGCTTTATCAGCCATATATAGTTATCTTGACGGCTTGGAATGGTTTGTACTTGCAGCATGTGATGTGCTCCGCTCCTAATGACAAGAGTTGTGTATAAAATGAAAGAGAGAGAAAGGCAATATTTACCCGTGCTGAGGGATTGATATGAAACCTGCAAAGACAAACCGGGAAATCATTGCGCCAGAGAACTGGAGTGAGTTGCCAATGGGTGACTGCCTGGCAATGGAGATCCAGCATAAACTGGATGAATGGTGCCCGTTTATGTTTGGTTACCATCTAATTAAGTTAGGCACGCTCAGCAGCCAGCTTTCTTGTGCTGCTTCGACAATCCGTCACCAATGTGCAATTGCATCAGAAGGTGCTGCCTTAGGGATTATCGCCGATGTCTCGGAATTACCTATTCGGTCTGGAAGTGTTGATGCTTGTTTATTAGCTCATACGCTGGATTTCAGCAAAGACCCACACCAGATTTTACGTGAAATTGAAAGAGTGCTGACACCGGATGGGTGGATCATTATCAGTGGTTTTAATCCATACAGCCTGATTGGACTCGGTAAGCTACTGCCTTCACTCCGTCATCGTATTCCCTGGTCGGCAAGAATGTTTTCACCAGAACGGGTGCTGGACTGGCTGCACTTGCTAGGTTTTGAAATAGTACATCTGGAAGGTTTTTCCTATTCATCATTGAAACGACGTGGAAAATTTATTGCTGGTAAAGAGAAACCAGCGAGACGTTGTGGTTATCGTTTTGCCTCTTCATATATGTTAGCCGCCAGAAAGCGCACAATTCCGTTAACCCGGATCCAAGAGGTCGCGTGGCTGAAGCGTCCGGTTATGCTGGGGGGAATGGCCAGATTAAAGCGGAACGAAGATATTTGATTCTTCTATTCCGCTGTGCTTATCAATTGTTTTGATAACCGGCATCGATAAGCTTTAATTCTGCCGTGGCAGCATTTCGAGCCAGTTCATCGCACCGCTCATTTTCCGGATGACCTGAGTGACCTTTTACCCAATGCCATTCCACATCATGACGCTGAATTTCTGCATCTAACAGCAGCCAGAGATCAACGTTTTTAACGGGCTCACGATTTGCTGTTTTCCAGCCTTTTTTCTTCCAGCCATGAATCCATTGTGTGATGCCTTGTCTGACATACTGGCTGTCGGTAGTAAGACTCACCTGGCATGATTCATTAAGAGCTTGCAACCCGGCAATAGCTGCCATCAGTTCCATTCGGTTATTGGTGGTTAGCTGATAGCCTTGTGCCAGTTCTTTTCTGTGGCCTTTATATATAAGGATGGTGCCATAGCCACCAGGTCCCGGATTACCGAGACAGGAGCCATCGGTGTAGAGAGTGATCTGTTTTAACATGCTGGTCGTGGTATTCTGAATATCTGAGAAAGTGTGACACAAAAGAAGCGTGAACCCAATGCAAAGCAATCGTCAAATTGTACTTGATACCGAAACCACCGGTATGAACCAGAATGGTGGTCCTCATTATTTAGGCCATCGTACCATTGAAATTGGTTGTGTTGAGGTGATTAACCGGCGCCTGACGGGAAATCATTATCATGTTTATATCAAGCCTGATCGGCTGGTGGATGAAGAGGCGATCCGTGTACATGGTATTACCGATGCTTTTCTGGCGGATAAGCCCTCTTTTGATGTCATCGCCGACGAATTTCGTGACTTTATCCGTGGTGCGGAATTAGTGATTCATAATGCCTCGTTCGACGTGGGTTTCATTGATTATGAATTTCAGAAATTAGGCTGGGATTTGAAGGTCAAGGATATCTGTTCTGTGACCGATACGCTGGCGTTGGCTCGTAGCCAGTTTCCAGGAAAACGTAACAGTTTGGATGCGTTATGTAGTCGGTTTGATATCGATAATTCACATCGTACGCTGCACGGGGCGTTACTCGATGCCGAAATTCTGGCTGATGTCTATCTGTTTATGACGGGTGGTCAGACACGGTTAGAGTTACATGCCAGTGGTGATACTGCCTCGGGTTCAACATCAAATGCTATTTCTCAGCCAGTGATGTTACAAAAGCAAGGAATGCTGAGAGTATTACGTGCAACCGATGATGAGTTGGCCGCACATGAAAAACGGTTAGATTTAGTTGTAAAAAAAGG
>SSEX01000085.1 GCA_008015085.1 Tolumonas sp.
ATGCGAAATTCCATGCACAGGAAGCCCAGATTGTTGCACAGGCTGGTCGCCCTGGTGCATGGAATTTCGCATTCAGAACCTTATGCTCAATACCACTCTTAGTTAGTACATTTGAAAGTAATTCTGAGTTCTCAATCGAGATCGTGCCAACCAGGACAGGACGCTGTTCTGCCACACGATCTTTAATATCGTCAATAATAGCCGCGTATTTTTCCTGTTCAGTCAAATACACCAGATCACCCATATCATTACGGATCATCGGACGGTTGGTCGGCAAGACCACTGTTTCCAAACCATAAATCTGCTGAAACTCGTAAGCCTCAGTATCTGCGGTACCAGTCATACCAGCCAGTTTTTCATACAAGCGGAAATAGTTCTGGAAGGTAATAGAAGCTAATGTCTGGTTTTCATTGCGAATATTCACACCTTCTTTCGCTTCGATGGCCTGATGCAGACCTTCAGACCAGCGACGACCTGCCATGGTACGACCGGTGTGCTCATCAACAATCACGACTTCGCCATCTTTGACGATATAATCCACATTACGCTCAAACAGCGTATTCGCGCGCAAGGCTGCGTTAACATGATGCAGCAACGTGATGTTAGCAACCGAGAACAGTGAATCGTCTTCGCTCATTAATCCTTGTTGTTTTAACCATTCCTCAACAAAGATCTGGCCATTTTCGGTCAGATAGGCCTGACGTGCTTTTTCATCAACAGTGTAATGGCCATCACCCTGATATTCTTCAGAATCTTCTTTGTCCTGCTTTTTCAGCAACGGAACCAGTGTATTGATTTTGATATACAGTTCAGAGCTATCTTCTGCCGCACCTGAAATAATCAGCGGAGTACGCGCTTCGTCAATCAGCACTGAGTCCACTTCGTCGACTAACGCATAATACAGCGGACGCTGTACCCGCTGTTCTGCTGCAAAAGCCATATTGTCACGCAGATAATCGAACCCGAATTCGTTGTTGGTACCATAGGTAATATCACAGGCATACGCAGCCTGTTTTTCTTCATGGCTCATACCAGGTAAATTGCAGCCAACGGTCATACCCAGGAAGGTATATAAAGGACGACTCCAGTCAGCATCACGACGCGCCAGATAATCGTTTACTGTAACAATATGTACACCACGACCAGTCAGTGCATTCAGGTAAGCAGGCAGCGTTGCAGTTAATGTCTTACCTTCACCGGTTTTCATTTCCGCCATCTGATTATTATTCAGAACCATGCCACCCATCATCTGGACATCAAAATGGCGCATACCAAATACGCGCTTTGAGGCTTCACGAACTGTGGCAAATGCTTCCGGCAGCAAGGAGTCCAGCTCTTCGCCTTTTTCTAAGCGTTGACGGAATTCAATGGTTTTAGCCTGTAAATCTGCATCAGCCAAAGAGGCAAACTGAGGTTCCAGCTCATTGATTTGTTTTACTATTTTCTTTAATGCTTTAACGGTACGGTCGTTTCGACTACCAATGATCTTGGTAAATAGTTTGGTGATCATTATTACCCAACTCTCAGGCTATTGATTGTTTCTGCGTCCTCACGGACCGCGCTTCGGGATCTGTACTATCAGTTTTGATATATGGGGACAAAAATCTGGTATTCAATAGAAGAATGTCTGGAATGTCCCGATTGACAGTAGGGAAAGATTACCATAACCAGACTGACGAGTCTGCTTTTGTAGGCGGCAGATATGACAAAGCACCGGGCGGAGAACCGGTGCTTTGATAATAGAAAAGCAGATTATGCTAAAACGAGTTTTGAGCCAAAATAAGCGATTGGCGATTTGGCAGCCTCTTCTTCGAAGGTCACCATCTCCCATGCTTCTGCATCAGCAAGCAGTGCACGCAATAATTTATTGTTCACAGCGTGACCGGTTTTATAAGCGGTAAACTGGCCAAGAATACTATGATTGCACATATACAAATCACCGATAGCATCCAGCAGTTTATGTTTTACAAATTCATCTTCGTAACGTAAACCTTCTTCATTCAATACACGATAGTCATCAAGCACAACCGCATTATCCAGACTGCCACCTAATGCCAGATTCTGAGAATGCAGGTACTCAATGTCTTTCATGAAACCGAATGTTCTGGCTCGGCTGATCTCTTTGGCAAATTTGCTGCCAGAAAAATCAAAAACCAGATGTTGGTTTTGCTTATCGAAAACCGGATGACGGAAATCAATTTGCAAATCCATACGGAAACCACGGTTATAAGGCGCGAATTCAGCCCATTTATCACCGTCTTCAATCCGCACTTTCTTTTTGATACGGATAAATTTTTTCGGTAAGGATTGCTCTTCGATACCACCTGATTGCAACAAATAGATGAACGGATGGGCACTGCCATCCATCACCGGAACTTCCGGGGCATCAACTTCTACATATAAGTTATCAATACCCAACGAAGCCAGTGCTGCAGATAAATGCTCGACCGTCGAGATACGCACACCTTGTTCATTAACTAATGCTGTACACAGCACGGTATCACGAACAAATTGTGCATCAGCCCGTAGCTCCACTTCTGGTTGCAGATCAGTTCTGACATAGACGATGCCCGTATTTACCGGGGCAGGACGAAACGTCAGCGATACTTTGCGACCAGAATGCAGACCGACTCCGGTAGCATGAACTGATTGCTTTAGCGTACGTTGTCTAATCATAAAAATCCCTCAACACAGACTTTGTGAGCTACTGCTCATGCCGCGCACTGTAACACAGCTGCCACATTCATGCTAATTTTTGTGCAGCTGCTCGCTACTTTACTATTACTTATTTTAGCAAACAGTATCAGTCAGCCTGTTTACGCAGGAAGGCCGGAATATCCAGATAATCCGGTTCGCTGCGAGGCTGAGGTTCAGCATTAACTGTCTGCTGCTGCACCATGCGATCTTCATAACGAGGCGCATGAGTCTCATGAATCATCGGACGCATTGGGCGCTCAACTGCTTTCTGGCCGTTTTTTACCAGCGTAATATCTGGCTTACGTTCATTACCAATACCTGTTGCAACGACGGTTACACGCAGTTCATCTTCCAGCGACGGATCGATAACCGCACCAACAACTACAGTGGCATTTTCGGAAGCGAACGCTTTAACCGCATTACCTACTGTCTCAAATTCTTCCATGGTCACATCCAGACCAGCAGTGATATTCACCAGAATACCTTTTGCTCCAGCCAGATCGATATCTTCCAGCAATGGACTGGAAATTGCCTTTTCAGCTGCTTCTTCAGCACGGTCATCACCTCGTGCAGAACCGGTACCCATCATCGCTGTACCCATTTCACGCATGACAGTACGCACGTCAGCAAAGTCAACGTTGATCAGACCAGGACGGGTGATCAGTTCAGCAATCCCTTGAACCGCGCCCATTAATACGTTGTTGGCGGCTTTGAATGCATCCAGCAGGCTTACACCACGACCCAAGACTTTCAGTAATTTGTCGTTAGGGATGGTGATCAGAGAATCCACATGTTTTGACAGCTCA
This sequence comes from Tolumonas sp., assembly GCA_008015085.1. Classification (GTDB taxonomy): domain Bacteria; phylum Pseudomonadota; class Gammaproteobacteria; order Enterobacterales; family Aeromonadaceae; genus Tolumonas. The sequence goes on from SSEX01000085.1 coordinate 3,504, forward strand.
TCGATCCCCTGCAGCGCATAGCTCATACGCTTTTTGCCTTCGAAATTGAAAGGCTTGGTAACAACTGCGACCGTCAGAATACCCAGTTCTTTAGCAACTTCCGCAATAACAGGGGCCGCACCGGTACCAGTACCGCCACCCATACCCGCAGAAATGAACACCATGTCAGAACCTGCCAGCATCTGACGAATTTCGTCACGGTTTTCTAATGCGGCTTCACGACCCACATCAGGATTAGCACCAGCACCCAGACCTTTGGTGATGTTGGCGCCGATTTGAATGGTCACTTCAGCACCGGAGTTACGCAGAGCCTGCGCATCAGTGTTGACTGCAACAAAGTGAACACCTTCGATATTTTCACGCAGCATATGCTCAACAGCGTTACCGCCGCCGCCACCGATGCCAATAACCTTGATCAGAGCATCATCGCCCTGGCTGCCAACTGGTTCAAATGTAAACATGATTATCTCTCCGCCTTTGTTTTGCTTTCGCAAAAACTAGAATTCGCCTTTTAACCAGTTAGTGACACGTTTAAACCAGCCAGTCACACTGGCTTTATCACGTACGTCCACTACTGTTTGTCCCTGATGCAATTTACCGTATTGCAATAATCCTACTGCTGTTGCGTAAGCCGGGGCTTCCACATAATCAGTAAGACCTCGAATATTTGTTGGATGTCCAATACGAACCTGGCATTGGAATACCTGTTCCGCACATTCAACGATACCTTCAATTTCTGCTGCGCCACCAGTTAAAACCACGCCTGCAGCTAACTGATGTTTCACCCCTTGGGCTCTGAGCTCAGACTGAACACGCATGATTTCGTCATGGACCATACCCAGCAATTCGGTATAGCGCGGTTCTATCACTTCAGCCAGCGTCTGGCGCTGCAGACTGCGGGCCGGACGCCCCCCGACGCTTGGTACTTCGATGGTGTCTTCTTTACTCACCAAACGACCCAATGCACAACCATAACGCATTTTGATTGCTTCTGCGTCAACCGGAGGTGTTCCAAAAGCGTAAGCAATATCACTGGTTACAGCCTGGCCAGCATAAGGGATCACCTTGCTGTAACGTAATGCACCACCAGTGAAAATGGCCATATCCATGGTACCGCCACCGATATCAACCACACAGACGCCTAACTCTTTTTCATCATCAGTCAGAACGGCATAACTGGACGCCAGTGCTGAGAAAATAATCTGATCAACTTTTAAGCCAACACGCTCTACACATTTTTCAATGTTACGGGCCATATCGTTGTGGCAAGTGATGAGATGAACTTTTGCCCCCATTCGAACACCCGACAGACCAATAGGATTTTTGATGCCTTCCTGATAGTCGATGGAGTATTCCTGCGGGATAACATGCAATACACGGTGTTCTTCTGGTAAACGAACTGATTTAGCCGTGTGAATGACGTTATCAACATCATCCTGTGTCACCTCTTCGTCAGAAATAGGCACAATGCCTTTTTCATTCCGGCATTCGATATGTTTTCCGGATATGCCCAGAAATACTGAAGAAATATGGCACTGAGCCATCATTTCTGCTTCTTCTACCGCACGCTGCAGCGATTTGACGACGGACTCAAGATCGTTGACCCCACCTTTATCCATTCCTTTAGCGGCATGGGTACCCAGACCAACAATATTGACCTCTCCATCGGGCAGCACTTCACCAACCAAAACAGCTATTTTGGTTGTACCTATATCAAGTCCGACTATCAGATTTCTGTCTGGGGCTTTGGTCATTGCCACTCCCTTCTTGTAGTTTCCAGCTGACGGCTACTCCGGTGTCATACCGTAGATCGATATAATCAATCAAATCCCGGTTTTCCAGTCTCGGATAGACATCAATAAATTGTTGTAATTTAACCAGCATATCATTCCGGCCTAAAATCAGTTTCAGACCTGATGCTAGTTTTATCTCCCATGAGTGGCGGTTAGTCATATGCACCGATGCCACATGGTATCCGTTTAATGCCAGTACTCTCTCAAATTGCTGATATTGTTCCCAAATTTTCACTGCCATGTCATCCGGACCGGATAACTGCACTAACGGTTTATTCAAACGGTCACGTGGCGCTTTAAAAATAGTGCCTCGAATACTCAGCAATCTGTCATCCCCCCATAGTGCACAGGGGGTTTGTTCCACAATGTAGACATACAGCAGCGCTGGCCAGCGTTTTCGCACAGATGACTGATAAACCCATGGTAACTTTTCAACCTCTTTTTGCAGCAGATTTACATCCAGCTTGAAGAAGTTGTTTGTTTGCGGAGTGGCAGCCAGTATTTTGCGAACTTCTTCCGAATTAACGTATTCCAGTTCACCCTGTACTACTAATCCGCTGACCGGGATTTTATCTTCATCAAATAACCAGCGATGGATATCTGTCGCAGTTGACCATACGCCAATAACGACTGAAACAAAAAATACCAGCCCGAACAGAAATTCACCGCGGGTACGGTTCGTTGTCTCAGTCATTTGCCTGCGACCTCCGGCCGGCGCTAAATCCTGCTCATCGGAGGTTAATCGCGCCTGTCGCACATTTTCACCTTAACCAATACTCATATTCAGGTTGACGCAGCATTATAGCGGCACGTCATGATCGGTCAAAACTGTTTAGGACTTATACAAATCCATTTTGACAGTTAATCTGTTAATTTAACGCCTTCATCGCACTGACGTCTAATTTCAGTTCAGCCAGTCGGCGTGATAATTGACCAACATTTCCTGCACCCTGGGTCAGTACCACATCGCCATCCTTTAACACATCTGCTAATACTGCCGGAACTTCTGCCGGTGTAGCGACAAAAATAGGATCCAGAATACCTCGCTGGCGGATTGATCGGCACAGACTGCGACCATCAGCCCCCGGAATTGGATCTTCACCAGCAGAATAAACATCCAGCATGATCAGCGCATCTACCTTCGCCAGCACATCCGCAAAGTCATCATACAAATCACGGGTGCGTGTATAACGGTGAGGCTGGAAAATCATCACTAACCGGCGATCAGGCCATGCCGCGCGAGCAGATGCTAATGTAGCTTTAACTTCGGTAGGATGATGACCGTAATCATCTACCAGTAAGGCTTTACCAGCACCAGTATCAAATTCACCGTATTGCTGGAAACGACGGCCAACTCCGGCAAACTGAGCCAGAGCATCCACAACTGCATCAGTCAGAATATGATCTTCCAACGCAACTGCGACTGCAGCAGCTGCATTTAATGCATTGTGCCGTCCCGGCAAGTTAAGGCGCAGCGGTAAAACAGAACCATCTTGCAGCCGTAACTGAAAGCGGCTCTGGCTACCTTCCTGTACAAACTCCTGAACCTGGATATCTGCGTCATCACTGTAGCCATAAGTGATGGTAGCTCGGCCGATTTCTGGCAACAGACCACGGATCACAGGATCATCAATGCAAACAACGGCCAGCCCATAAAATGGCAGGTTGTGTAAAAACTCCAGGAAAGTTGCGCGTAACTTAGTGAAGTCACCGCCATAAGTATCCATATGGTCGGCTTCAATATTTGTTACGATTGCGACCATCGGTTGCAGGTGCAGGAAAGACGCATCACTCTCATCAGCTTCTGCAATCAGATAACGGCTGGTACCTAAACGGGCATTGGTACCTGCACTGTTGAGTAATCCACCAATAACGAAGGTAGGATCTGCGCCGGCCTGAGCATACACGCTGGCAATGAGGCTGGTCGTAGTCGTCTTACCATGAGTACCGGCAATAGCAATACCATGACGGTAACGCATCAATTCAGCCAGCATCTCTGCTCGACGAACCACCGGAATACGTAATTCCCGTGCAGCCATCACTTCAGGGTTATCTGCATGAATGGCTGTTGATACAACTACAACGCTGGCCCCATGTACATTTTCGGCTTTGTGGCCGATCTTGATCTCAGCCCCTAAAGAAGCAAGATGCTCAGTCACTCTGTTATTCGCAATATCAGAGCCACTGACCTGATATCCTTCGTTAGCCAGCACTTCCGCAATACCGCCCATTCCGGCACCGCCGATACCGATAAAATGAATACGGCGGACCCGGCGCATTTCCGGGATCATGGTTCTTAACTTGGCTAACTCGACCTTTGTCATCTGCGTTCTAATCTCTGTTCTTTAAATTAATGCTTTGCATTCACTTACAACCCGATCTGTTGCATCAAGAATTGCGGCTGACCGGGAAAGCTGTGCCATTTTTTGTAACTGGCGAGGTTCCTTCTGCCATTGGGCTATTTGTTCAGCCAATTTTTCCGCTGACATTACCTTTTGTGGCATCAATATGGCTGCACCACGCTTAGTCAGGCTTTCTGCATTTTTCGTCTGATGATCATCAACCGCATGAGGTAATGGAACAAACACAGCTGGAACGCCAGCAGCAGCCACTTCGGCAACTGTCAACGCACCAGCCCGGCAGATCAGCAGATCCGCCCAGTCATAAGCAGCGGCCATATCAGTGATGAATTCACTGACATTAACTGTCGTCACACCTAGCGAATGATAAAGTTCATTCACTGGTTTAGCATTCCCTTTACCACTCTGATGCCACACATCAATGTTATTCAATTTAGCCAGTGCATGAGGCACTACCTGATTCAACGGTCTCGCCCCTAAACTGCCACCCACAATGAGGACTTTCAGTGGCCTGTCGGACTGATATGTCTTCAGTGGTTTCTGTGCCAGTTGTAAAAACTCATCCCGAACCGGATTGCCTACAATCCGAGAACGTTCAGTTAATGGGAATGCGCCTTCAAATCCCATTAGAATACGGGATGCAATCTTTGCCAGCAGACGGTTTGTTAGCCCAGCGGCGGCATTTTGCTCATGCAATACCAGTGGAATGCCCAGTAATTTGGCAGCAACACCACCCGGCCCTGCAGCATATCCGCCCATTCCCAGTACAACATCTGGTTTTATACGGCGCAGGATCAATAATGCCTGCATAACAGCTTTACTGATCTGAAACGGCGCCATTAATTTGCGGATAAATCCATGATTTCTTAGCCCGCGAATATTGATAAATTCAATAGGGAAACCATGTGCCGGCACTAAGTCGGCCTCCATTCTATCCGGCGTGCCAAGCCAGACAATTTTCCAGCCATCCGCTTCTAAGTGGTGAGCAACCGCCAAACCAGGAAAGACATGACCGCCAGTTCCACCTGCCATAATGACTATTGTGCGACTCATACGGCCTCTCGCTGAATAACCTGGCTGGTGTCCAGCCTGCGTTCAAAATCAATGCGCAGTAATATTGCTACCGCCATCGTGATAGCAATCAAACTTGAACCACCATAGCTGACCAACGGCAGAGTAAGACCTTTGGTTGGTAGCATACCAGCAGCTGCACCAACGTTGACAACAGTCTGAAAGCTGAACCAGATACCAATGGCACAAGCGGTATAGCCTTCAAAATACTTATTGCGGAATAGTG
>SSEX01000075.1 GCA_008015085.1 Tolumonas sp.
ATTTATATCTTATCTGTTTAGTTGTTGTCCTATTCTCCCGTTAAGAGTTACCAGTCAACAGCTGTTGTTTTTGACGTTGGCACCGGAATCTCTGTATAAAAAAAAGACAAACAGATGGAATGAGGCCGTCTGATTCACATAAACCGGAGAAAACTACCGCTGATTTACACACGCATGAACGAATGAGTGTCATAATCGGCTCACATTATGTTGTTGTTTCATACATTGCCGATGCGCTAAAAATAAAAAACTGTGAAGCAATCAGGCAGGAATGGGGTGAAAAAAATAATACGATGGACCTTCTTATTTCCATTTTTTCTGACTACGGTTATTTAGCCGTTTTCGTTATGCTTTTACTCTGCGGGTTTGGTTTGCCAATCCCGGAAGATATTACGTTGGTCGCTGGTGGGATCATTGCCGGTTTAGGATATGCAGATGTACATACGATGTTTGCTGTCTGCATGGCCGGAGTACTGATAGGTGATGGCATTATGTTTACGCTGGGTCATCATTTTGGCCAGCGTATCCTTGCTTTTGCGCCAGTACGCAGACTGGTAACACCACAACGTTTCGCTCAGGTGCAAGAAAAGTTCGTCAAATACGGTAATTGGGTATTATTCATTGCCCGTTTTCTACCTGGGCTGCGTTCCCCGATATTTATCGTTGCAGGCATGAGCCGTCGTATCTCCATATGGAGGTTTATTCTGATGGATGGCTTAGCAGCAAGTATTTCCGTGCCTGTCTGGGTATACCTGGGGGATTATGGTGCCTATAACAGACAGTGGTTATTGGACATGATTGGTCGTGGACAAGCGGGGATCTACTCGTTGCTGGGTATCGGCGCTCTCATTATCATAATTATCTATATTCGCCATCGGCGGGCTAAGAATATGTAAAAACTAAAAGACCAGCATCATAGCTGGTCTTTTAATTTAAGCGTCAAGTTAACGCCCTAACTCTCTCGCAGGTAGTAATTGACTAGCCCGCCATGCCGGATAAAGCGTAGCGACCAGACTCATAAAGATAGCAACGGTGGTAACGACAACCACATCAGTAACATGTAATTCTGATGGCAAAAAGTCGATAAAATAGATTTCCGGATTCAAAAATTGGTAGCCGGTAATATGTTCAACGCCCTTAATAATCGCTGACAAATAATTAGCCAGCATACATCCCAGAAATGCACCGCTGCCAGCACCAATTAATCCGTTGATCATTCCCTGCGTCATAAATACCAGCCGGATTTGCCAATCCCCTGCACCCATGGTTTTCAGGATCGCAATATCACCGCGTTTTTCATTTACCGCCATCACCAGAGTGGAAACAATATTGAAGCAAGCCACTGCGACAACCATTAACAGCACCACATACATAACTGTCCGTACCATTTGGATATCCTGATAGAGATACCCCTGCGACGTCATCCAGCTACGCAGATACATGCGATATGGCAACTGGTTCGCAGCCTGATAGGCAATAGTGTGCGCTGACAGCACATCGTTAACTTCAATACTCAGCCCCTGAACTTCATCTTGCCAGCCGAGCATGGCCTGAGCATCCCGCAGATGAATGTAACCCAGTAAACCATCCAGCTGACCGCCCAGTTTTAGCAGGCCAACAACAGTGAACTGACGCTGCATCGGTGCCGAAAACGCAGACTGAGCCTGTTTATCAGGTACTTGCATCGTGACGACATCACCAATTTTGATGCCCAGTTTTTTAGCAATTTGCTGACCAAGAATGACACCATTTGCGCCGGGATGTAGCGCATCAAGTCCTTGCCCTGTCATGTAATCAGCAGCCTGAGAAATCTGCTTCTCCTCAGCAGGCAACACAGCACGCAGTTGTGCTGCTTTCATTTTGCCACCCGCTTCCAGCATCCCATTCAATGAGATCAGCGGCGCAACCGCAGTGATCCCTTGCTGTTTTTTCAGTAAGCCAGCAGCCGATTGCCAGTCACGAAAACCACCGGAAACCATTTCAACTTCGGCATGCGGGATCACCGCCAGCACACGCTGACGCAATTCGCGCTCAAAACCATTCATCGCAGAAAGCCCGAGGATCAAAGCCATCACCCCGAGCGCGATACCAATAATGGATGAAGCCGAAATAAAGCTGACAAACCGACTGCTACGACGAGTCCGGCTATAACGCAGCCCTAAAAACAGGGCATAAGGCTGAAACATTATTCGCCTCCCTGCAGCACACCATCAACCATATGAACCTGCCGGTGCAGCTTACCGGCCAGCTCGCGATCATGGGTAACCACAACAAAAGCTGTACCCAGCTCCTGATTCAACTGACACATCAGTTCGTAGATAGCAGTGGCGCTCTTGTGATCCAAATTACCGGTCGGTTCATCTGCCAAAACCAGACGCGGCTGATTAACTAACGCACGGGCAATCGCAACGCGCTGGCGTTCCCCGCCTGATAATTCCGCAGGACGATGATCAACCCGGTGCGCCAAGCCTACCCGGGTCAACATTTCCGTTGCTATCTGTGTTGCAGTCTTAACGGCCATACCGCCGATCAGCAGTGGCATCGCCGCATTTTCCAATGCGGTGAATTCCCCCAGTAAGTGGTGAAACTGATACACAAACCCTAATTGCTTATTACGAAACTGCGCTTGCTGCTGGCTGGTCCATTTATAGATATCCTGCTGTTCAAACAGTACAGAACCGGAGGTCGGCGTATCCAGCGCCCCTAACAAGTGCAGCATGGTACTTTTCCCAGACCCGGAACTACCCACAATCGCCAGCATCTCTTTTTGATAAACCGTCAGAGAGATCCCTTTCAACACAGGGGTTTCGACTGCTCCCTCCTGATAAATTTTTACCAGATCCTGACAACGCAACAGGATATTACTCATAACGCAACGCCTCCGCCGGACGAATATGGGCTGCACGATATGCCGGATAAAGCGTAGCCATAAAACTCATCAATAATGCCCCCACCGCAATCAACAACACCTGTGGGATCTGCATTTCTACCGGCAGCCCACCGCCACCAGCATCCATATATAAATTCAGACCTAAGACTTTTAATACCGGATTCAGGTAATTGGTTAGTAGCACACCACCAACAACACCGAACAGACCACCCAGCACACCACTCCAAATACCCTGCACCATGAAGATTTTCATCACTGTTTTACTCTGCATCCCCATGGTACGCAGGATCGCAACTTCACCCTGTTTATCCAGCACCACCATCACCAGTGAGGAAAGAATGTTGAACGCAGCGACCAGAATAATCAGTACCAGCATCAGACTCATGATGTGTTTTTCCATCGCAACGGCACGAAATAGCTCGCCCCGCTCTACCCGCCAATCCTGAAAAATCAGCGATGATGGCAATGATGCTTTCGCGATATCTTCAGTCTGGAAGGCATCATCCAGCCAGACCCGCCAGCCTGTGACATTTTGCTCCGGATATCGAAGCAAACGACGGGCATCATCGAGATGCATCAGTGCAATTTGGTCATCAACCGGAGAGCCCACATCAAACAAGCCCACCACATGAAATAACCGCTGTGAGGGTACTCGTCCCATTGGCGTAAAACGGCTGCCTTCACTGACCAGTACGCGCACCATATCCCCAGGCATCACCCCCAGTTTCTGAGCCAGCGCACCGCCCAATATGATATTAAATTTACCCGGTAGTAACTTCGCCAGCGTAACATCGCCTAAGGTCTGACGCAGTAAATCCTCTTTAGGGTAGTTCTGAGGGTTAATTCCCTGCACTACAATCGGTGCCAGATTACCCGGACTCTGCACCATACCTTCGGTAGTGATAAAAGGTGCTGCCGCCTGCACATGAGGCAACTTAGTTACGACAGTTTCATATTGTTGCCAGTCAGATAGCTGACCCGACGACGTAGTCACCACACCATGGGGGACCACACCGAGGATTCGGTCTTTCAGCTGAGCTTCAAACCCATTCATAACTGAGCTGACCACGATCAATGCCATGACGCCGATCGCGATCCCAAAAGTAGAAAATATGGAGATAAAAGAAGCAAATCGATTATCACCTCTGGCGCCTGCGTAGCGCAGACCGATTGCCAGACTGATTGGTTGAAAAATGAGTGATTTCACGCTGTTTCCAAGCGTTGCGCATTCCAAGAGTTAGCGGATAATAAAGGTAAGACATCTACTCAACAAGGGGTTCTCCTTGAGCGAGCAATATTTTAGTGTACAGCACTGCCTGTCGGTCAGTGTGATTCCAATGGAACAGGACTTTCAGTTACCTGATGATGCCACTTTTGAAGCGGAAATTCCCGAACCCTTCAAGATATCCAACACACTGGTGCAGCTGGATTTAAGCAATGCCCGCTCACTACGTCAGATCAGCGATGATATTGGCTATCTGGTGGAGGTCATTAATCAGCAGTCACGTAAAATCAATCTGCTGATGGCTCATATTCTGATGCAGGAAGATAATCCTGAATATCGGCATCTGACACTAAGTTTTGGCGGCAGCCAGATAACTTTCCGCTCATCACTGCCTCTAACTACCGGACAGCGGCTACGCCTTAAATTATTTTTGCGGGAAGAAGCCTGCGCAGTTTATTGTTATGCTCGGATTTCACATATCGAAACCGATCAGGACAGAGCATTAGTAACTGCCACTTATGAATTGATCCGCAATGATGATCGTGAATTACTAATCCGAGCCTGCAGCCATGAACAATCTCGGCAATTAAAAGAACGGGCAGAAAAACGATATCAACTAACCTGAACCTGACTGATGACCAATTATTTTAATTTTTCTCTGACGGCAAAAGCCAATCAGCGCATTACTCTCGGACAACTCAGCGGTAGCAGTCTTTCACTGGCAATCGCAGAACTGGTCACTCAACAGAACTCGCCTGTCGTACTCATCACCAGTGATACACCGACGGCACTGTATCTGGAACAGGAAATCAGTTTTCTACTGCAGGAAGCCAACATTCCGGTCCGTCTGTTTCCTGACTGGGAAACCCTTCCTTATGATACTTTTTCGCCGCATCAGGACATTATTTCCCAGCGTATAGAAACGCTGTATCACCTGCCGAGAATGAAGCAGGGGCTATTGATACTTCCGGTCGCTACATTGATGCTGCGGACGGCACCATCCAGCTTTATTGATGGTCATAGTCTGTTGGTCAAACCAGGCGATAAGCTCGATCTGCACAACTTACGCAACAGACTGGAACTGGCCGGATATAACGCCGTAGAACAGGTACTGGAGCATGGCGAATATGCCGCGCGTGGTTCACTGCTCGATTTGTTCCCGATGGGCTCATCTCAGCCCTATCGTATCGATTTTTTCGATGATGAAGTCGATACCATTCGTGCCTTTGATCCGGATACCCAGCGGTCTCATGATCCGGTAAAAGAAGTACGACTTTTACCAGCCCACGAATTCCCGACGGATAAAATGGCCATCGAAGGCTTCCGGCAACGATTCAGAGAACAATTTGAATCAGCAGGAAGATCGCCTGATTCCATCTATCAGCAAGTGACTAAAGGCTTATGGCCGGCAGGGATCGAATACTACCTTCCCCTGTTTTTTGAACAGACGGCTACCCTGCTCGATTATTTACCGGCCTCCAGCCTGTTGCTGACTGTCGGGGAGATTCAGCAAGCCAGTGAACAATTCTGGCTAGATGTGCAGCAACGCTACGAAGATCGCCGCTATGACCTCAGCCGGCCACTGTTAGCGCCGTCGTCTTTGTATCTGCCGGTTGATCAGCTATTCAGCATTCTGAAAGAGCATACTCAGATCCGCTGTCAGCCATTACCCGCAGAGGAAAAAGCCGGACGTATCAATCTGCCGGTTAATGCACTGCCTGAGCTTACCATTGAAGCGAAACAGCAAGAGCCGCTGGATGCATTACAGCGATTCCTGAGCTTATTTAATGGCAGGATCTTATTTTCCGTAGAATCAGAAGGCCGCCGTGAAGCATTACTTGAATTACTGGCGCCGCTGCAACTGAAATTACCGGTTCTGAATTCATTTGACGAATTTGCCCATGGCAAAATGCAATATGGGATCATCGTCAGCCCGCTGGAGCATGGCTTCATTCTGCCCAAAGCCAATATGGCTCTGGTTTGTGAAAATAACCTATTTGGTCAAAAGGTTGTACAACGTCGTCGCCGAGATAAAAAAGCCTCGGCCAACAATGAAGCCATTGTTCGTAATCTCGCTGAACTCACCATTGGACAACCCGTCGTACACCTTGATCATGGCGTCGGCCGTTATGTTGGCCTGCAAACTATTGATGCAGGTGGTGTAGCCGCTGAATATCTGACACTGGAATATGCCGGGGCAGATAAGCTGTATGTTCCTGTCACTTCCCTGCATTTAATCAGCCGATACAGTGGCAGTGAAAATCCGCCACTGCACAAGCTGGGCGGTGAAGCCTGGGCCAAAGCCCGGAAAAAGGCCGTCGAAAAAATCCGTGATGTGGCCGCTGAATTGCTCGATGTTTACGCCAAGCGGGCCGCCAAATCAGGCATCGCGTTCAAACATGATAAGCAGGCATACAGCAAGTTTGCAGCAGGCTTCCCGTTTGAAGAAACAGTGGATCAGCTCAATGCGATCAATTCAGTATTAGGCGATATGTGCCAGCCTAAAGCCATGGATCGCCTGGTCTGTGGTGATGTGGGTTTTGGTAAAACGGAAGTGGCCATGCGAGCCACCTTTGTCGCCGTCCATGCTGGTAAGCAAGTCGCCGTGCTGGTGCCTACCACGTTACTGGCTCAGCAGCATTACGAAAACTTCCGCGATCGTTTTGCTAACTGGCCAGTCAATATTGAGGTCATGAGCCGCTTCAAAAGTGCCAAAGAGCAGAAAACAGCGATGGAAGCGTTGGCCGAAGGTAAAATCGACATCATTATCGGGACACACAAACTACTTTCTGAAGACATCCGCTTCAAAGACTTAGGCTTACTAGTCGTCGATGAGGAACACCGGTTTGGCGTCCGCCAGAAAGAGAAAATCAAAGCACTACGGGCTGATGTTGATATTCTGACCC
>SSEX01000026.1 GCA_008015085.1 Tolumonas sp.
GTCTGCTGTGGCTCTGGGGCCGTTTTAGCTATTTTTTGCGGTTGGACCTGTGGTTTCGGTTTATGACGCACAGGCTTCTTTATCATTTTTCTGACGGGCAACGTTTTTTTTACTGCAATCTCAGGCTGCTGTTTTTCAGATTCTGGTTTTACTGCCTCCTGTCGAACGGGTTGTTTTGCCGGTTGTGGCTCCGGTGAAACCCAACGCACAGATAATGGTACTGCGCTGACCGATTCCGCTCTTTTTTCTGTAGGATTCGCGTTGATTACACTGGCAAACGCCAGCGCATGCAGCACCATAACCACCACCACGATGGGCCAGCCTCGTAGCGGCTGTGGAATAAAGTCTGTCTGATAATTCATGCTGAAAAAATCTGATACGGCTCAAAAGACAAGACCATTGTATTACACATTAATGCAAATGCGAATAGTTATTATTAAAGCAAATGCCACAAGGTCAGGATCTGCTCTCTCACCATGATCAATAAGATGCTTACAGCCCAAATTGCAAACAGCGTATATTTGTATTTTGTTTCTCGAGGTAGTTGTTCATGGCCTTTCTTCATAACGGTCATCCGAAATGTTATCCTTAATAATAATTATTATCATTAAGGATAAAAAGTCCAGTAACTTACCTCGTTGAATGACTAAATATTTTGCTTATCAGCATTAACCTCTGGCACCAAAACGGTAACGATCTGTAACCTCATCTTCTGCTGAGTTTATGTCTGTCGATGCCAGCGTTTTTACTGTTGTAACAGGCTTCAGCGCAAGATAAGCAAGGAAATGTGCTGTCAGCTGATATTCTTCCGCATATTCGAGAAAATATTTGATCTGTGTTTCTTCGTCCCACGAATGATGGGCAACCAGTTCGTTATAATTCTGCTTTGCACTAATCACGCGCATATCTCCCTGTTATTGCACATTCATACACTATTTTTCTGTACCTGAAATAGTATGAAGCAAATCTGATGCCGCGATGCACCAAAATCCGCTATGCTCTGCAAAACTCTCGCGGGAAATAATGATGAATTTTGACTTATTCTGGTTGCTGAAATCTCTGCCAGCCGTTGTTATTGGACTTACCGTTCATGAATTGGCGCATGCATTAATGGCCTACTTTCTGGGGGATATGACGGCTAAAAATGATGGGCGTCTGACGCTTAACCCCCTCAAGCATATCGATCCGTTAGGGTTTATTCTGATTGTGATTGCGGGCTTTGGCTGGGCAAAACCCGTAAATTTTAATCCGGCCAATCTGCGCAATAAACATCGTGATGAGATCCTGATTTCCCTTGCTGGACCATTTTCCAATTTTTTGCTGGCGGTATTATTTCTGGTGATCGCCCGAGGATTATTTGCACTGCCCTATTTCACCCAAGATCCGACCGGATTAACGGTAATTAATCTTCTGGTTGCGTGGAGCGTGATCAACTTTGGCTTGTTTGTCTTCAATTTGATCCCGATTCCGCCACTCGATGGATCTCATGTTTACACCACGTTTCTGGCAAAGATTAACCCGCAGCTGACTCAGACGATTTATAAATACGGAACAGTTGCTCTGCTGCTTATCATCATCATCCAGACTAATACTAAAGTGCAGATTTTACCGCTGTCTCCTTTGATTAAAGGGCTGACCAACTATTTCATATCATTACTGCAGTTTCGCTGAGAAGATTAAGTTGTTATAAATCGCCTATTAAGCTCGACTGATGGACATGCTGGCGGCTATGAGCATACGATAATCCAATGACCGAAGTGTTATACACCAGAAAACTTTAAATTTTTCGAAGATTTCGATACTTGTCTCTTCCCGTCAGCATCAAAAGATGTTTAAATTCCCAATCATAAATTATGCATAAATATGCACAGTGAAAGATATCTGGTTGATAGAACATTCTGTCATATGAAATTCATTGACCACTGGCATATATAAGGCATATTTTCCGGGTGCATTTTCCATAGTTCTTTGGGCAGGATTAAACTTATGACAACTATTCTCAAACATCTTCCGATTGGCGAACGCGTTGGTATTGCGTTCTCCGGTGGTCTTGATACCAGTGCAGCTCTGCTGTGGATGCGCCAGAAAGGTGCCGTACCATATGCGTACACTGCTAACTTGGGTCAGCCAGATGAAGATGATTATGATGCGATCCCTCGCCGCGCTAAAGAATATGGTGCAGAAGAAGCTCGTCTGATCGACTGCCGTAAACAACTGGTTGCAGAAGGTATTGCAGCCATTCAGTGCGGTGCTTTCCACAACACGACCGCAGGTGTTGCTTACTTCAACACCACTCCACTGGGCCGTGCAGTTACCGGCACCATGCTGGTTGCCGCGATGAAAGACGATGGCGTGAACATCTGGGGTGACGGTTCTACTTACAAAGGAAACGATATCGAGCGTTTCTATCGTTATGGTCTGCTGACCAACGAATCACTGCAAATCTACAAACCATGGTTAGATACTGACTTCATCGATGAGCTGGGCGGCCGTCATGAAATGTCAGAATTCATGATTAAATCTGGTTTCGACTACAAAATGTCTGTTGAAAAAGCTTACTCAACCGACTCAAACATCTTAGGTGCAACTCACGAAGCCAAAGATCTGGAATACCTGAACTCCAGCGTCAAAATCGTTAACCCAATCATGGGCGTGAAGTTCTGGGATGAGAACGTTAAAATTCCTGCTGAAACGGTGACAGTTCGTTTTGAGCGTGGCCATCCGGTAGCTATCAACGGTATGACCTTCGCGGATGATGTTGAAATGATGCTGGAAGCAAACCGCATTGGTGGCCGTCACGGTCTGGGCATGAGCGATCAGATCGAAAACCGTATCATCGAAGCGAAAAGCCGTGGTATTTATGAAGCACCTGGTATGGCGCTGCTGCACATCTGCTACGAGCGTCTGGTAACTGGTATTCACAACGAAGATACCATCGAGCTGTATCATGCTCATGGTCGTCAGCTGGGCCGTTTCTTGTATCAGGGCCGTTGGTTCGACTCTCAGGCTCTGATGCTGCGTGATGCTTCTCAGCGTTGGGTTGCCAGTGCAATCACCGGTGAAGTAACTCTGGAACTGCGTCGTGGTAACGACTACTCCATCCTGAATACCGTATCTGACAATCTGACTTATCAGCCAGAACGTCTGACTATGGAAAAAGGCGAGTCTATGTTCTCTCCTGACGATCGTATCGGTCAGCTTACCATGCGTAATCTGGATATCACTGATACCCGCGCAAAACTGCACAACTATGTTGAAACTGGTCTGCTGAGTGCCTCAGCTGGTACAGGTGTTCCGCAGGTAGAACAGAAGTAATTGATTTTCGCAGCATCATATCAGTGATGCTCCATTTTAAAGTTCAAAAGAGAGGGGCATCCGATGGATACCCCTCTCTTCTTTATATGTTGATCGCTCTCTATCGTAAGAATCTAACGATAACGTAATTTCATTCCCAGAATCACCGATGCCAGCGCCAGTGTTATCCCGTTAGAGGCAATAATAGAGATTTGACCATGGCTAAAACCGTAAATACACCACAGCAACACACCGAGGGTAAAGGCAACATACATAACAAGCGAAATACCCGATACGTCGCGGGTTTTTAATATCTTAATAACTTGCGGAATGAATGAACCAGTAGTCAAACACCCAGCAACCAATCCGATCAGTTCAGTGACAGATGCATCCATGATGTGTCTCCAGAAATTTGCCAGCTAAAAAAATCCCCTTCCGAAAAAGGGGATGAAGTCAAGCACGGGATAAAAATCTTATAATTCTTCACCGTTGGTTTTAATGACATTCTGATACCAGAAGAAGCTCTTCTTACGGCTACGCGCCTGAGTACCAGTACCATCATCATGTTTATCAACGTAGATAAAACCGTAACGTTTGCGATATTCGCCAGTCGTAAATGAGACGCAGTCGAGGCAGCCCCATGGGGTATAACCCATCAGATCAACACCATCAAGGGTGACCGCTTTCTTCATCTCTTCGACGTGCGCTTTCAGGTAATCAATACGGTAGTCATCGTTGATTTCACCGTTAGCTTCAACTTTATCGATCGCACCGAAACCATTTTCAACAATAAACAGCGGCTTTTGATAACGCTCATAAAGCACATTCAGTGAATAACGCAGACCTACAGGATCAATTTGCCAGCCCCAATCAGATGCTTTCACATGTGGGTTTTTCACACTGCCTGCGAAACCGGAAATCCCGTTGCCTGAGGAGACCGCATCTGCTTTAACCGCATTTGACATGTAATAACTGAAACCAACGTAATCACAGGTACCTTCTTTCAGGATCTGTTTATCTTCTGGTTCCATTTTGATGTTATAACCTTTACGTTCCCATTCTTTCAGGGCATATGAAGGGTATTCACCTCGCATATGCACATCGCCAAACAAGAATCGATCATGCATGGATTCTTGCGCATACATCATGTCATCCGGATGGCATGAGAATGGATACAATGGCACAAACGAAATCATGCAGCCAATTTTGAAATCAGGGTTAATTTCATGGCCCAACTTCACCACTTTAGCGCTGGCAACCAGTTCATGGTGAACAACCTGATACATCATTTCTTCAGGGTGTTCATAATCAGTAAAAACAACACCAGAACAGCAATAGCCGAATAACGGATATTCATGGTTTTTCTGGTTATTGATTTCGTTAAACGTCATCCAGTATTTCACTTTATTTTTGTAGCGCTTCATGACCACTTCAGAGTAACGCACGAAGAAATCAATCACTTTACGGTTTGCCCAGCCGCCATACTCTTTAACCAGATGGTTGGGCATTTCAAAGTGAGACAAAGTAATAACGGGTTCAATGCCATGTTTCAGCAATTCATCAAACATGTCATCGTAAAACTGCAGACCTGCTTCGTTAGGTTCCAGCTCGTCACCGTGAGGGAAAATACGCGTCCAGGCAATCGAAGTGCGGAAGCATTTAAACCCCATTTCCGCAAACAGCGCAATATCGCCTTTGAAATGATGGAAGAAGTCGGTTGCTTCATGGTTCGGGTAATAGATCCCCTCTTTTACTTCGCCAGTGATGACGCGATCAACTCCAAGTTAGTCACCAGATAATACGTCACAGATGCTGGCGCCTTTGCCGCCTTCATTCCAGCCGCCTTCAACCTGATGCGCTGCAACTGCCCCACCCCATAAAAAATCCTTCGGCAACTGATTCGTCATGATCTTCAACTTCCTAATGACATAAATTAATAACTAGAACAACGCAATTTTTGTGCAGGCTACACTAGCCCATCATGGCCAGTGCATCTGCGAGAATTTTGTCACCACGCATCATGCCGTAATCCATGCTGTTGATGACTGCAATCGGTTTGCCTGCGGCATCAGCCTTTTTCTTGAATTCTTCAAATTTATATTTGATTTGAGGCCCCAGCAGACAGCAATCATACTTAGGCAATGTGTTATCGAATTCTTCCATCGCGACAGCAATAATTTCGGCTTCAATGCCTTTTTGAGCAGCCGCTTGCTTCATCTTGTTTACTACCATGCTGGTAGACATACCTGCAGCACAGCAAAGAAATATTTTTTTCATCTCAGCATCCTTAATATACCAACGCAGACTACGCGATTGAGTTAATCATACAACATGAAGAAACCGGTTGCAGTAACCGGTTTCATTTATTTGAAGCAGATCCCAAGAATGCAATCTGTTGGGATAAAATAACTAAGCTAACTTCTGTGTGCAAAAGTGTTGTGATTGCCTCCACATCTTAAAAACTCAAATGTAGCCTTTGGTGTACCAAACGCTGAGCTGTATCTATGCTCATGAGAAACAATTCTTATTAACAAATGTTGAGGCTATGCTTGATGTTCAACACCTCACGTAATCGATTTATTTTATTAGCGTTAAGTTGTTACTTCATTCTGGCGCTTGCCTGGATTTTTTTATCGGATCGGGTTCTGATTTTGCTAACTGATCAGGATACGATTGTGGAACTCTCTACACTGAAAGGCATTTTTTTCGTTTGTACTTCATCCGTAGTTCTTTTTTTTGTGCTACGTGCGGTCCCATCCGAATTACAAATAAACCAGCAACCCAGCACAGATAATTTATTATTTTCAAGTATTATTTTCGGCAACCAGTCCCGCTGGCTGATATATGGTTTCGCAGTCATTATTTCTTCCATCATGGTTATCATACGGCTTTATATTCCAGTGGATATTACTACCCGACCGTTAATGATATTTTTTATGCTACCGATAATATTAAGTGCTCTTATCGGGGGGATCGGGCCTGGATTAGTTTCAACACTCATTTCAGCTCTAGGGATAGCGATCTTCGCTAATCCGCCTCTTTATTCTCTTGTTACACCAACTTATGTGCAGCTTCAGTGGGCATTTTTAGTTGTTAATGGTTTTGCTGTAAGCATTCTCAGTGCTTTGCTGCATCGTGCCATTACAAAACAAATGTTTGATCGTCATTTTCTTGATTCAATAATAAGTGGAACTTCAGACGCTGTTTTTATAAAGGATTCTAATGGGAAATACATATTAGCTAATACCGCGGCGGCTGACTTCGTAGGAAAAACACCAACCCAATTGCTTGGGGAATCTGATTTTTCATTATTTACAGAAGAATCGGCGCTTGAGCTTAAAGCCAAAGATCAGGAGATAATGAACTCTCATCATGTTCATACACATGTTGAACAATTGGTTGCAAAAAATGGAAATAAATATACTTTCCTAGTGACCAAGGGACCGGTTTTTGATTTGCATGGTAATGTTTTTGGTTTGTTTGGTATTTCCCGTGATATTACTGAATTACAAAAAATATCAATTCAACTAAAAAACAGTGAGGAACGCCTTAATCTTGTTATTGATGCTATCAGTGATGGTGTATGGGATTGGGATGTTAAAACGGGACACGTATATCGTTCACCACGTTACTATGAGGTTATTGATGCTTTACCTGAGCAAGACACTCATGATTTTTCTTTTTTTGAAAAACTAATTCATCCCTGTGATTATCAGTATGCAATTCAAAGCATCAATGACCACCTTAATGGGAAATCATCATCTATTGATATCTCATTTCGCCTGATAACTTTATCCGGCCATAATAAAAATGTTAGAGTTAATGGTAAAGTTGTGGGGAGAAATGAACAAAATAAACCAATTAGAGTTATTGGCTCTCTTACTGATATTACAGAACATGAAAAATTGCTCGATGAACACAGATTAATCATTCATGAAGCTGGTGATGCAATTTGGATCGCAGACTCAAAAAGACATATTATTTTCGCAAATCCGGCAGCTTGTGAATTATCTGGTTATCCGTTTGATAAAATATCTAAATTGCTTGTAGACGATCTGACACCTGAACAAAGTAGAAATAACATTATTCCTTTCTTTGCTCGGCTTGATTCAGAAATACATGTTCGAGATGAATGGCCTTTATTAAAGTCAGATGGTTCAATTCTTACTGTCGAATTAACTGCTGTCAAAATGCAAGACGGTCGTTACATGGCTTTTGGTCGGGATCGAACAGAGCAGATTCTTGCCATGCAACAGTTAGCTGAAAACGAGCAGAAACTTGAACGTGTAATTGAAGGCTCAGATCAAGGGTATTGGGATTGGAATTTACAGACAAATCAATTTCAAGTCAGTGCACGGTGGGAAACCATGCTAGGTTATGAACCAGGAGAAATGGATGTATCATTGGAGCATTGGCCTGATATTGTTCATCCTGATGACTTGAAGGTGGCAATGACATCAATACAACAGCATCTGAATGGCTTAATTCCAACCCATTCAGTTGAATTACGTTGCCGCACAAAATCAGGTGGCTGGCGCTGGATCTATTCTACTGGTCGGGTTGTGAAGTGGGATGAGAATGGTAATCCGTTGATTATGTCAGGTACACATACCGACATAACCGATCGAAAAATTTTTGAAAAAATGCAAAAAGAAAGCTCTATAGTTTTCGATAATAGCGAAGAAGGAATCATATTAATTAATGCAGCAAAAAATATTACTAAAGTCAATGCTGCCTTTACCCATATTACTGGCTATACACCCGAAGATGTAATTGGAAAATCTGTAAAAATGATTGCATCAGAGCACTACAGTCATCCTTTTTATACAGATATGTGGGCTTCTTTACATCAGCATGATTTTTGGCGCGGTGAATTATGGAATAGACGTAAAAATGAAGAGTTGTATGCCATATTGCTGTCAATGTCTATCATTCGCGATGCACAAGGGAAAATAGAATATTATGTTGGAATGTTCTCTGATATTACTCAGTTAAAAACTCATGAACATGAACTTGATCGAGTGGCTAATTATGACTCTTTGACTGGTCTGCCTAATAGACGACTACTATCAGACCGGCTACAGCAAGCAATTAATCGCTCTGCCCGTAAAAATACATCTTGTGCCGTTTGTGTATTCGATCTTGATGGTTTTAAATCTATAAATGACAGATACGGACACACTATCGGTGATCTGTTATTAGTTGGTATTGCTGATAATCTAAAAATGGTATTGCGTCCTGATGATACCTTGGCAAGGTTAGGTGGTGATGAATTCGTTATTTTGCTTCCAGAAATATCATCTCAGGATGATTGCATTATAACCGACATTCCGCAGCTAATTTAGGAATAAACTACCTCATAGAATCTACCGAGTAATTTGAGTAGTTGTGTTTGGTGATCTTGAAGTCCAGTGA
>SSEX01000107.1 GCA_008015085.1 Tolumonas sp.
AAAGAGTCAGTTTACCGACCGCAGGAGATGTCGTCACTTATATCACCCGTGGCGGTGACTATTATCCGCAGGCACACATTGAAAGGGGCGATGACCGGGAAGTTCATATCTGCCTTCTCCCACAGACACCTTTTTGCCATGAAAATGAAAAGTGTACCGGTTACAATACCGAAGGAGGCCCTTGGGTTACAACCGGTCCGAAATTGCTGATTCCCGATGGCATACGCAGCAAACAGTTCCGGATGTGGGGGCATACCGGAAGGCACAGGAACGGTGCCGTCCTCTTCCACACATTCGTCAGGGCATGGAAATACACGGAACCCGATCCTCTGTACGGAAAGTACACCACAAAAGAATGGACGAGATACATCATCGAGTGTCAGCCGGATATTGAACCGGCTGATGCCTTTATCTATCGGAATGAGTCATTCACCCTTTACTCGCGGGAAGAACTGGAGCGGCTGGTCGGGATTCTGCACGGAGAACTTTTCAACGGATTCCGTCCCGGTCTGTTCATACTCTGGGCATACCGTATGGAATGGAAGGAACTTCCCGCATGGGAATGGAACATGCTGAAAGCGGACACCCATCTCTCTTTCCTTGGCATTTCTCCCGTCAGGATACAGACTGACCATAAAAGACATATAGTAACAATCTATAAAAAATCAGAGTAATATGGTACCATACAACACACCGCAGGCGATACGTCCGCTTGAGAAAATGGTCTGTGATTTCGCCTATTCGAACGGCTACGATCCGATATCCGTTTTCAACGATTTCCTGCGTTATGTCATTCACGGGTTCTCTCCCGGCGCACCGCCCCTTATGGACTGGAAATACAAACGGCAGCAGAACAGGCATTTTATGGAAATGCTTACCGGATGGATACGGCTCATGCAGCGGGAATTGCAATCCGGCGGATGGTTTGATGCGTTCGGTGACCTCTTCATGGCAATATCCTCCAAAAGCGGTCGGCAGGTGAACGGACAGTTCTTCACTCCGCCGGATATCTGCGACCTGATGGTCTTATGTACCGATTCGGGGGAGACAGCGACAGGGAAACGTATCTGTGACCCGACATGCGGAAGCGGAAGGCTGCTGCTGGCATATCATGTACGCCACCTGGGTAATTATCTTGTCGCGGAAGATGTCAACCGTACCTGTTGCCTGATGACCATATGCAATATGCTCATTCACGGCTGCGTGGGGGAAGTCATCCACCATGACAGCCTCTGCCCCGAAAACTTCATGGACGGCTGGATGGTAAACCATACACTGACCCAGACGGGCATTCCTTCCATTCGCCGGATGAGCGAGGAGGAATATCGGACAAGCAGGAACATGTCCGTTGACCTGCTCAGAAAGCGGAAAGAGAAATTGCGCCAAATGCAGCCGGACAAGAAACAATTGCCATAAAAACATGGTAAGTATTCGATAAACTCCCTCGTATATTGGGTAACGTATGTTCATAATGTCGTTTATTCATTTTATCGTTCTATGATTTATTGTTACATCAATTCAACCCAAAGATGTGCGGGTTCTATAGTAATTGATATTATCCCTACTAATGGAGCGGATAAAAGGAAGTTTTTCCCCTTTGCCCCTTATTTTCCTGTGACAAATGTGATAAAGCGATATTTTTATCCCTACTTTCCCGCCATAATTGGTATAAAAGGGTATTCTTTCCCTTATTTTCCCTATTTATCGGGGATAATGAAGATAAAAACGGCACTTTATTCCCTATTTTCCCGTCTTGATTGGCATAAAACGGTAGTTTTCCCGTGTTTAGGCGAGATTTACGAAGGTATCAGGAGTCTTTCTTGGGAGATTCCGGTGACGTAACGGATAATATCTTGCCCTTGGATAACAGATTGTCAGGTAACAATTCGGCCAGATCCATCGAGTAGTCATCGTCATAATCATGTATATGTTCAAGGAAGTAGATCAGCCACGTGCGGAAGTCAGCCCCGGCAGCCTTGCAGCAGCCGAAGAACGAGTAGAGCACCGCCGCATCTTCAGCGGCATCATTATTGCCACAGAACAGGTAATTACGTCTGCCGCACGCGACAGGCCGCACTTTATTTTCTATCTCGTTATTATCCGGTCTGTAACGACCGTCCAGATGGTACCTGGAGAGTTTGTCGAACCTTCCGTATGTATATTTTATGGCTTTTCCGATCGGACTGTCTTTCATTACTTTGGGATATTCATTGACCAGCCATTTCTCGAAGCGCACAAGTATGGGATATGCAAGACGTGCCCTAAGTTCAGCCCTCTGTTCGTAAGTCAGGCGTTCATCGTCAGCCTTACGCTCCACGTCATAAAGCAACTGTATCTGTGCGAGCGCATAGTCGGCACGCTGCATGTCATTCTTTCTTGCCTCCCAAAAATGTCTGCGTGCATGGGCCCAACAGCCAAGAAGGATAATACCTTTCTTGGCGTCCAGCATCTCGTACCTTTCGTATCCGTCCGTCTGTATGGCTCCCCGGAACTTGCCGAAGAGTTTCAGCACCACCTTTCCACTTCGGGAACCCTTGTCATAGTAAAAGAACTGACGTCCGGTCATGACACTGCGCACAAGCCAGATATAACCTTTGACCGTCTTGTGTCTCTCGTCATTCATCACGGGGATTGTCGTTTCATCCGACTGTATGTAGTCAGTCTGCATCACCAGATCCCATAATCGGAAGTAAAGGGGCCTTAGCAAATCCGCCACATCCTTGAACCAGTCGTTGACCGTTGACGCGGGGAGGTGTACCCCCACACGCTTGAACTGTTCCAGTTGTCTGTGGAACGGTATGTGATCCACATATTTCCCTATCATCATGTCTGCCAGCAATGAGGCAGAGGCATAGCTCTTTGCTATTGGCATGACGGGAAGCGGGCCGGTCTTGAACTCGTTTGTACCCTTCCGTTTGGCTGTATGGCGCACTATCCTGCGGATATAGAACTTCTCGGGCTCGTGCATAAGGATCTCGGTCACTTCCTCTCCGGGAAGGAGCGTCCACTCTTCCGGATTATACCCTTCGGGATATATATGGACCACCTCACGCTCAAGATTCTCCGGAAGGGATTTTCTCGCAGGATGCTGCTTCCCCGCTTTTTTACGGGCGATGATCGCTTCTCTGGTAGCCTTCAACTCCTTTTCTGCTTCTTCTGCGGCTTCAGCCTCCTGGGGAAGCATGTCAAAGCCTTCAAAATCCAGCCAGCGGTCCTGGGCGTCAGGCTTTATGAACTTTTCCGCCTTCTTACCGTACAACTGCCGTTCAAGATAGGATACACGTTGCTCCAGACTGTTGATTTTTGCTTCCTTTTGGGCGATTATGGCATCCTTGTCAGACAATAAAGCCTCATACACCTCTTTGTCCGCAGCTTTAAGGGGCTGCGTGGACACCATCTCCTTCAACCGGCTGTTTTCTCTATACAGACAGTCGCATTTGTGCATGAGATCCTTTATCAGTAATTCCTTATCGGTTGGCATAATCGTTTAAATATGATGCTAAGATACTAAAAAACAGCCGGAATACGGCATTGTATATGTTATAATTTGTTACAACTACAACCCATGGAAACCACTCCTTTTATAACGCCTGACCTTGCTGCCGTCCATTCCTTGAACCATCATCACAAGGTCATTCCAGAAGGTTTCAATCGCTTTAATCCGACCTTCCTCCGTATTTATGACCGGCAGATGGAAGTGCCCATGTTCCAGCCTCATATGGTATATCACCAGACCACCATATTCCATATGGAGGATTTTCATACAGGTACAATTCGCATTGATAAAAATGAAAGCGTCACCGTCCCGTACATTCTTTCCCATCTGGTTGGTCACGATGCCGCTAAGCGTATAAAAACTCTTACGCATGTCTGTCGGATACGGGTAAAGATAATATCTGTTGGATTCATTCAAAGAAAACATAGGCTAACGGTTTGAATTCAAAAATATCAGGGTTTGCAATACCTCCGGTGACAAAGGGCTGTTCAAGCGGACTGTGACGCCATTGGGATAGGAGATCTCACATAGCGGCTGGGGAATTGGCGACGGGCTGACCGGAGGGGCAGACTGAAGGGATTTCTCCTTATGGGGAAGACTGACCTGTCCCTTACTGTTTACCTTTACCGGGATAAAGCCGCCTTTGCGCAGCAGCTTGGAACGCCACGCGTAGAAACGTTTGGGACGAATACATTCATTCGAACAAAAATCTATAACTGAAAGTCCGCTCGACTTGAAACGGGCATAAATAGATTCAAAATCTTCCATGGTCCATTGATGTGACATAACAATTGAGCTTTTTTACTTTGATTACAAAAGTAATATCACATTTTTAGAATGAAAGGGGGAGTTTATCGAATGCTTACCGACATTCTACAAAGTGTGGGACAACTCCACACTTTTTTGTGGAATATAAAAAAGGGGTAAAATTATAAAAGTTTGATAATTAGTGTATTTATTAAAACAGTAGTGTATTATGTCAAATTGGAATGGATTTTGTACAATATAATTGTATAAATACACTCCAGTTTGAAACTCCAGTGCAATAGCAAAGGTTGTTTTTGGATTGGCCGGATAAGAATTTATTTACTTAAATACTTAAAAATAAACTCCTTATGAAAACGCCTTTGTTTATCTTGCTCCAGGCTACTGGAGGTATCAGAAATGAAGTAAACACATTCCTTAGTGATTATGCCGTTCCGGTGATCGCCATGCTCCTGATCGTGGGAGTGGGGATCGGTGTGGTGATGAATTATGATAAGATTATAGACCGGGACGGACAGGGAACAAGAAAAGAGGGTATTGTAAACTTACTCTGGGTAGTTGGTTACATCATCATCGGGCTTGCGATCATTGCAGCCGTTATCGCACTTATCAATAGCAAACTTAAAATGTCCCTCTAATGGACTTCCAGGTTAGAAAGGGGCTGGAAACACCCCTGAAAGTGCATGGAATGAGAACGAAGTTTTTTTGCATCTATTGTATTATCCTGGCTGTGATTGTTCTTTTTGTCGTGGGCTTCCTGACAAGTGCCATGAGTGGGGAGGGATCTTTTTTGGCCTTTATCGTTTCGCTGGTGGCCGGGGCGTTCGCCTCTGTGGTCTTGCGGATCGTCTTTATCAACCTTTCCATGCAGCGCAAGTTCGGCAAGTTCAAAAGACAGGTATTTGTCATATCGAATAAGGATCTGTTAAACAGCCTGTAAACACTCTTTTTATGAAAATATCGGCAGCGCAAGCGTACTGTATCTTGGATACGGTAGGATCTTCCATACTTACCAAATCCGGCGAAATATCCGTTTCCTACCTGTTGGAATTGCCGGAGGCCTATTCGCTGGAT
>SSEX01000031.1 GCA_008015085.1 Tolumonas sp.
ATTGTGTTGTGTGCAGTGACGGCTCAACTAATCCGCATTCACTGCAACTAAGTTTTAAGCAGATCACCGAAAATGAAGTTGCGGCAGATTATCAGGTCGATAAAAAACATCAGGGCTATACCGATTTATTACACGGTGGCATCGCCAGTACGTTACTGGATGCAGCGATGACACACTGCTTGTTGTCGAAAGGGATTGAGGCGCTGACGGCAGAGCTGAATGTCCGTTTCCATACACCGGTCTTGGTGGGAGATTCAGTTCAGGTCATCGGTCGATTAATCAGCCAGCGGCGTGGCATCTATCTATTAGAAGCGACCTTATCGGTGGCGAAACAGATTTGTGTTAAAGCCACCGGAAAATTCATTCAGCCTAAAGGGGGCGTGATCCAGCGTGAGTTGCCGGTTTGAATTAACAGTCATTTGTGATAACCATGCCGGAGAGGAGTTACTTTCAGAGCATGGCCTATCGTTTCATATCCTGGCAGATGGATACACGATTTTGTTTGATTCTGGCGGTGGTGAGACATTGCTGCCTAATGCGATGAAATTGGGTATCGATTTGGCAAATTGCACGCACCTGGTATTAAGTCATGGTCACTATGATCATACCGGTGGTGTTGGTCAGGTTCTGGCGAAAAATACGTACTGTTCGGTGATTGCGCACCCGTTTATTCTGTCGGATCGCTATAGCCGTCATGCTGATCGCCCCGTTAAACGGATCGGTATACCTGTGAATGTGCAGGCGGTATTACAACAGTTAGATCCGGTACGGCTGCATTGCAGTCCGGTTGCTTCTTTTATCAGTGATAACATCGGTATTACCGGCTTTATTCCCCGTACTCATGTATTTGAAGATACCGGCGGGCCGTTTTATCTTGATGAGACGGGGCAGTTTGCAGACCTGATCCCGGATGATCAGGCGTTATGGATCAACACACCGCAAGGGCTTGTCGTTATTTTAGGTTGTTGTCATTCCGGAGTGAGCAATACGGTTGAATACATTCGTCAGCTCAATGATGGTGCCGGTGTCGCTGGTATTATTGGCGGGCTGCATTTGCTGCATGCTTCCGCTGAACGTCTTGAACAGACAATAATTTATTTGAAAAAGCTGAAACCACAGTTCATCTATGCCGGACATTGCACGGGTGATGATGTTATTGTCATGCTGCGCGAACACTTGCGGGATACGGCAGTTGGTCAGTTCCATGCTGGTATGCATATCGGAGCCGGGGAAAGGACATCACTGATCGGCAATATCAGATAACGGGATCCTCCATAAAATAGGAATAAAAACATGTTCAGAGCATTTTTATTATTTACAGCATTAGCTGGCAGTTTTACGGTCAGTGCTAAAGAGTGGCTGATTGATGTCAGAACCGCTGCTGAGTACACCATTGAGCATGCTGATGGTGCGACGAACATTGAATACCAGCAGATAGTGACCGGAGCACAGCAGGCCGGCATTGAAAAGCAAGATACGGTGCATTTGTATTGCCGATCAGGTCGCCGGGCTGAGATCGCCAAAGAGTTATTAATACAAAATGGATATCAGAAGGTGGAGAATCTGGGCTCATTGCAAGACGCAGAAAGCTGGGCTAAAGCCTCGCATCTTGCCGTGGCGAATAACCGTTAAGACCACACTGTTTTTTCTGACCAATAAGTACAAAAACAGGGAAATCAATCTCTTTATTGTTGATGATTTTCCTGTTTACAAATCCAGTACAGGAATGGATGACATTCAGACCAGAATTTTGAAATTCCTGCTTAATTTCAGCGCGTTCAAAGCCATGGTGCGGAACAGTTTCTTTACTATGAAATGAGCCGTCTTCTTTATCTAAATCACAGATGCAGAGATAGCCGCCAGGGAGCAGTGATTGACTAAGATTGGCAATAGTTTGCTTATGATCTGCGATGTGATGCAGCACCATTGAAGAAAAAATCAGATCATAACGGTCAACAATCTTAGCAACATTCAGGTCTACTATTTTTGCTGACGTGCAGGCAGATATTTTCAGCTTATTTTCTACTTCAGATAGCATACCGCGGGAGGTATCGCTGAAGGTTATCTCACCTACTTTTTCAATGAGATTGAAACCAAGCAAACCTGTGCCACAACCAAATTCCAGCGCTTTGGTTGCTCGGGTTAAAGGGATCGTCTGTTCTATTATTTGGGCAATGGCCTTAGCCTGCGCAACCCGCTGGTGTTTTGTATCCCATTCTTTTGCGGCGTTATCAAAAAAGTCTGACATATTAAAAAGATGTGTGATTTGATATGCAGTTTACCTGATTATTGATAAGTGTTCTTGATATGGCACATTACTTGATAAATGTTCGTCATATCGTGGTTATGAGGGTAACGAATATGCAATGTGTTCTTAGTGATGAGCAGTTGATGCAATTGATGCGCGATGATGTTCCGTTTGGCGATTTAACCACAGATTTACTTTTGAATGTTAGCCGGGAAATCTCAATGACATATGCAGCGAGGCAGTCTATGACACTCTGCGGTGTTGAAGAAATAGCCCGGCTGTTTGAGTTGCGCGGTGCAACCGTTGAGATCTGTGCAAATTCAGGTGCTGTGTTGGAAGTCGGGGATATATTCCTGAAAGTCCACGGCCAGACGGGGACGTTATTCGCTGTTTGGAAGGTAGCTCAAATATTGGTGGAATGGGCAAGTGGTGTGGCAACTGAGACCCGTAAGTTGGTTATAGCTGCGGGCAATGTGCCTGTAGCTTGTACACGGAAACAAAATCCAGGAACAAAACAGTTATCAATTAAAGCTGTGAAGGCTGGTGGTGGATCTATTCATCGGCTTGGTCTCTCCGAATCTATTCTGGTGTTTGCCGAACATCGCCAGTTTTTGGCCCAACACAATCCTCAGGAATTATTGCAGATCTTGCGTATGAAGGCACCAGAGCAATTACCTGTGGTGGAAGTTCATTCTGTAGAGGATGCATTACTATGGATTAATGCAGGTGTATCTGTCGTTCAACTGGATAAGTTTACTGTGTTACAAGTCGCTTATCTGGCTGAATATTGTCAGTCACATAATAAGCTGACGACGTTAGCTGTGGCTGGTGGTGTAAATCGGGATAATTTAGCGGAGTACATTAAGGTGGGCGCTAACCTGATTGTGACTTCTTCACCTTACCATGCACAACCAATGGATGTTCAGGTTCGTTTTCTGACAAAATAACGAAATATAGCCATATATATAGCTATTTTGTGAGCGCTTTTCCCTTTACGTGTTGGTCAGGGAGAAAGCGTGAACAAATTGTTGCTTCTTCCGCAAGCTTGCCTTACGGCTCTCGGCATATTCTGTGCCGTGTGCAGGCCAATATCTGAGGGCATCACCGCTGGTCTTGGCGTTGCGCTTGTTCTACGGATATATGTTGAAAAAGAAACAGAGGAAGGCCGACTGGTAACTCCATGGCCTGAAGCAAAGAAAGTTAGTTCTACCCAATACCACTAGTCAGCATGAAAATTCGCTCATAGCCTTTCAAAATTGGTTACGAGAAGAGTCAGCAAAAATTTCTTCTCAGACGTCTGAATTGGTGTAGTGCAGGGATTCCGTACACCAATGGCTTGCATAACAGAACCTGTCCCTGTATGGCTAATACTTTCGATGATTTTGCGTTCAACTTTTTGCAGTCGTTCGAACGTCAGGCCTCGTAATTCTTGTTCTAGCATTTTCGGTGGTACACCGTTTTCAGTGCCATTAAAACTGCATGAGATATTCATAATATATATGTTAAGTTCTTATTTGTCATAGCAAGCCTCGATGAAACATTGAAGACCTGTTAACTGGTGCTATAATCAGGTCCATAACTCACAATCGAGATACCATAATGCAAGTCAAATTCTCAGAAGATGTGGTTCCATTGTCCGATCTCAAAGTGAACCCAGGCAAAATTGTTAATCAAACCGTTGAAACTCAACGCCCGATTCTTCTTACAAGTAGAGGTCGTGGGGTTGCAGTCGTCCAGTCTTTAGCTGAATACGAAACTCGTGAAGAAGAATGCGCTTTTCTCAAAGCAATTGCTCAGGGTCTTACGGATGCTCAAGAAGGCAGAACAATGTCGCTTGATGATGCCAAGAAGAAACTGGGTTTGTGCTAATGAAAATTACGATCACCGATTCTGCTTACGAAGATTTTATCGATATCAAAGAACATTATAAACTTGAAGGTGTTGAACATATCGGGGAGAAACATGTTGATGATGTTTTTACCCATATTGAAAATCTATCTGAACATCCTCAGATGGGGCGAATTGTCCCCGAGTATGGTCTTCCATCGCTCCGAGAGCTTATTCATCCGCCCTACCGTATTGTTTATCTGCTGAAAGCAGATGAAGTGCAAGTCATCAGAGTGTGGCGAAGTGAACGATTATTAAAACTGATGTAATGATCGATAAGGTCAAAAAGCGAACTTAACAAAATTTTCATGTCGGATGGCACTATGTGCGACCGCATAAAACGAAGCTATGAGGCTTCTTTGCAGGATGGAACCAGCAGATTTATCTATAAGCTAACAATCCTCCGTTACAGAAGAAACTTCCTCGGTGGTGCTACAGGTTTTGATTCTTAAAATGTGGATGGTAACTGCGACAGCAATCGCACAGAGTAAAAGCTGAATCCACCCTGCTGAGACAACAAAAAAGACAGAATACCCCATGGTTAGCCATAGCAGGCACAGTATGGTGATCTTATGCTTTGACGTGATTCCGCGTCCTTCCCGGTAATTGCGGATGTATTCTCCAAACCAGCGGTTTGTAACCAGCCACTGATAAAACCGTTCAGAACTGCGTGAATAACAGAGTGCAGCCAGCAGCAGGAATGGCGTGGTTGGGAGCAGGGGCAGAAAGATGCCTAAAATTCCCAGCAGAACAGAAAGTGAACCAACAGAAATCAGAATGATTTTAATTAAACTGTGCATACATACACCCGTAACGCAGCAATCAGTTTATACAGAACATTGCTACTTATGAGCTCATTCGTTCTGACAGTATAGGCAAAATGCCGGACTTTGCTGTTTTTCTCTGAAAACAAAACGATCGTTTCTTGATTTTTCAACAGGATAAAACAACAGATTCAGAACAAATAGCGCACATAGATCTCAAATCGCTGGCGGGATATTTTCTCACCGAATTCAGTGTGTTGATTTCCCGATAATAACATGGCGCGGGCTCTGAATTCGGTGTTTGGGATGCCGGTATAGCTGATTTCTGGTGTGACCTGGAAACTACCATCATCAAGATGGCTTATTATCGTTATTACCGGAGTTGTATACAGCCAGTCAAACGGTTCATTTGCACTTGCTCGCAGATAAAAATAATTTTCACCCGGATTGGCTTTGCTGTAACCCGATTGCATCAGCTGTTTTGCCTTTTGTTGCTGGGCTGCTATTGCATCAGTACGGACAGCTTGATCCTCAAAATTATAAAAAGTATTCAACTCGGTGGTGTTGTAACCCCGGCCATTGTGGTAGTACTCCGCTATCCACGTTACTTCGTGCGCGGTCAGATAACGGATACCCAGTAAGGCGCTGTCAGGGTTGTCTGCTGATAGAGATGTGATGCCAGATGAAGCGAGAGTATTTTTTTCAAACCCATACTGATGAGCCCATTCACCATGGATTTCCAGCTCGGAGCTAATATTGCGGGAAAAATCAAAACCTATGCTTTGCGCTCTTGCTCCTTTGCTCAGCCACAACAGATCAATATCTGTATCCCAGGCCAGTAAATACAGTTTTACCGCCGGATTAAGATATTTCCCGTTACCAAAATCCGGATTCAGGTTGTTATAGGTTGGAACCAGCACAGGAGTCAGAGTCAGG
Source organism: Tolumonas sp. (assembly GCA_008015085.1). Lineage (GTDB taxonomy): Bacteria > Pseudomonadota > Gammaproteobacteria > Enterobacterales > Aeromonadaceae > Tolumonas. The sequence continues at coordinate 5,836 of SSEX01000031.1, forward strand.
GTCCGGATATTTCCATTGAAAGTTTGGGTCCATTCCATACTGAGCATATTGAAACCTTCGCGTACGGTTTGAGGGTCCGCGGGATCTTTGGGTCTTTCGATAAAGCCAACCGGGTTCCACGCATATCCTTTGCCCCAGCGTTGTACTCGCTTGCCGACGTCCAGCGAATAATAAGTTGCCGGGCTCCAGCGTATACCTCCATCCATGATGTGGTCGTATTCTTTTGTAGTGACGAAAGTATCTTCGGCATAGACAGCCTGACCATGAATATCCGTGACTACATTTGTCATGTTTATCTTGCCAGTTAAATCTACTGTGCCTGTACTGCGGTTAAGCCAATGACGGGGTGGTTCATCCGGGTAGATAAACGTATAGACAGGCCGTTCCGGCTGCAGCTGTATTGCTTCTTGTTTGCCTTCGATATAACCACTGAAATCGAACGTTTTCTTTTCGTATTCGCTGGCATCAAAAGAAAATTCCTCTGCTGACACAGGGATGGTGATAATGAACAGCAGTAATAAAAGCCGGGTAGGGATACTTGTCATCGACGTAGTTCCTCAACCCGTCCCATAAAGCCAAGAGTGAAAACTTCAGCAGGCACTTCACGTTTTTTTAGTCCGGAATAGATCATGACTGAACGGAACCCCTTATACAAAGGGCTGTCGGTTTCAATCGTGGCAGGGCGTTTAATACCATCACCGAACGCTTTCAGATCTTTAAAATGCAGCGTTTTAATTAGCATACCGCTACTGGCATAGGCTTCGATTTGACGGGGGAGTAATAACTCTTTGTCTACCAGCATTTTGAGCTGATCATAGGCCACGCTATTACTTTTTGCTTTTAACGTCAGCAGATAAGTATCACTCTTTTCATTGATACTGGTGACGTTATATTCTTCGGCATAATCGACACGCATAATATCTGCATTATTAAAAACACCGCCAGTCACAGACTGCAGGCTGGTAATTCGAATTGGTTTACCGACATTCGGAATATACAGCCACATGTTGTCGCCCTGACGCAGGGTTGTCCGGCCTTTATCGCTGGCAGGTGAGAGAAATAATGTAACAATTTTATCGCGGCCACTTTTTACTGAGTAAATCACAAACTCTTTACGGGTGTTATCCGGCTCAATATTGATTAGCTTACGGTAAGATTCGTAGGATTCTGGCTCCAGATTGCGATCCACTGTCTGCAGTAAGGCTTTACCGTCGAGTGCTAATGCGGTCAATGGCAGAGTTACCAGCCATCCGGCGAGAATAAGAGGAATTATACGCATGTAAACCTCCGGTTCAGACGTGGTGTAATGCTTTTATCGGGTCCATACGTGAAGCCCGCCATGCAGGTTGCAGACTGGCTAATACGGAAACCAATACGGCGGCCAGCAGAACCCAGCCAATCTCTGCCAGTGACAGCTCAGGGTGTAAAGTGATCATTTCGCGGCCAAAGGAAAATTCGACAGGGGTGATTTGCAATGCAGCAAGCAGCGCAAGACTGAGTAAAACACCTGCAGCCGCGCCAACCAGTCCCAACAACAATCCTTCACCGATGAACATTCCCATGATGATATTTGGCTGCGTACCTATTGCGGCTAACGTGCCAATTTCACGTATCCGTTCGTACACGGCCATTAACATGACATTCAGAACGCTGACCATGACAATGGTCACCAGCATGATACGAATAAATAAGGTCATCATATCGATCATTCTTACAATATTGGCGAACGGTGAGAGTTCTTTCCAACTGTGTAATTCTGTTACCGGCTTATCATCTTTATTGCGGATCTTTTCCAGCTGCACTGTTAGACGTTCACTAACTTCTGTCAACATATCGATATCATGTAATCGGATGGCAATCTCCATGATATCTGGCTGCTCCAGTCGCAGCAGTTCCCGCGCATCATTGATGTGAATATAACCATCCCGTCCGCCGGGGCCGGTTACGGCATCAAGTACTCCTCTGACAATAAAATTCTGTCCGTTAACTGAACCGGAAGCGTTGGTGGCAACCAGGACTACAGTATCACCCACGTTGACTTTCATGCCTTTTGCCAGGAGGGCCGGGATCAGGATCTGGCCGGGTTCAACCAGTTTCCCGGAAGGATCGCCTCCACTAATACGCTGTCGTAACGTTGGTACGGTGGCATCCTCCGCAACAGGATCAATGCCATTAAGCCGGATACTGCTGCTTTCATTAAAATTACTGAACATAGCGCCTAATTTGACCCGTTCTGAGTAACTGGCTATGGCTGAGTCAGGTTTCAGAATGGCTTCAACTTTTGTGATAGCGGTAGGTTTGAGGTCAAGGCTAAGTGGGAGATTATCAAGAGATGCGGTATATCCTTTATGATGGATCTGTAAATGACCGAGCATACTGTCTGTAATACTACCCACCATGACTTGTTTGAATGAGCCAGCGACAGCAATAAATAGTAGGAGTGCAACTACTCCCACAGCAATCAGAATTGCTGTCAGTAAGGTGCGGCGGCGATATCGCATCAGGTTTCGGGCTGAAAGCCTTAATAACTCAATCATACGTCACCTCGGTTAACAGACAGATGTCCATCTTCCAGCATAAATGTCTGTTCTGCTTCCTGCATGATTTTGGGATCATGAGTAGAGAATAAGAATGTTGTGCCAAAGTTGTCGCGCATTCGCTTCATCAGGTTAATGATGCGATAGGCGGTATCATGATCAAGATTGGCCGTCGGCTCATCGGCCAATACGAGCTTTGGTTCACCAACCAGTGCACGAGCAATAGCTACCCGTTGTTTTTGTCCTCCGGATAATTGATCCGGTTTTTTGTCTGCGTGATCTGTCATCCCTACCGAAGCCAGAACCTGTATGACGCGTTCCCGGCGTTTTTCGACGGGCCATTTTCTGACCATCAATAAAGGGTATTCGATATTTTCAAAGACAGTGAGCACAGGGATCAGGTTAAAATCCTGAAAGATAAAACCAATATTCTCCCCGCGGAATTTTGCAGATCCAGTGCGGGAGAGAGAAGAGACATCAGTATTGCATACAACTAATTTGCCAGCGGTGGGATGGTCCAGACAGCCAATCAGATTAAGCAGGGTAGATTTGCCACTTCCTGATGGGCCAACGATGGCGGCGAATGCTCCAACTTCAACGGAAAAGCTAATATCCTTGAGGGCGACACTTTCTATATCTCCGAGACGATAGCTTTTCGTGATCTGTTCGGCTGTTATCAGAATCATGTCGGTTCTCCCTGATACTCCTGATATTTAGTGTAATATAAGAATCGCTATATATTAGATATTTTGAATATTTATCTGTATTTTAATGAGCACACCAATGGATGCTGCGGTATGACGAATAAACAAAGTGAGCAGTGATAAACTGTTTTTACGACGTGGTGACTAAAATTGTCAGCTGAAATGAATTAGTGCTTCACCCATATCAGATTTCTGGTATCAAATCCGGCTAACTGAGCTTTTTGTACTAATTGCTGTTTTACATCATCTGGTAACGTTGGTGAGCGGGACAAGATCCAAAGATAACCATGATCCGGGCCGGCGATCAGTGAATACTGATAATGGGTTTTGTCTAAATCGAATATGATATATGACCCATAAAATGGTCCAAAAAAGCTGACTTTAAGGTAGCCTTCATCCGCCTGGCGAACAAATTTTGCTTTTCCAATGGCTTCTTTCCATACCTGTTTTTCTGGAGCGTAACCACGGTTCACGACTCTAATCGAGCCATCGTCATTGCGGCTGTATTCTGCGCTGACGTGATCCAAGCCTCGTTCAAATGAGTGATCCAGACGAGCAATTTCATACCAACGGCCTAGATAGCGTTGGCTATCAAATGATTGTACTGGCACGACTTTGTCAGGCACTGACGTACAGCCTGACAGCAAAGCAAAAAACACAAGCCATAATTGTTTCATTCAGACCTCTTGGTTCTGTTGCCAAGTCACTGATAGACCAGCATATTTATATGATGTAAAGCGAGGCCAACGACACACGGTTATTGAATAGATGCCAGTTGTTGTTTAAGCCATTGCGTAAATTGTGGCTTTGGTAAAGCGCCGGAAAGGCGTGCGATTTCACGACCATGATGGAACAACATTAAGGTTGGAATCGAACGAATTTGATAACGCGACGCGGTGTATTGCTGTGATTCGGTGTCCAGTTTCGCGAAAGTGATCTGTGTGGACATTTCGCTGGCAACCTGAGAAAACACGGGAGCAAAATTTTTGCACGGCCCGCACCAATTTGCCCAGAAATCGACAATGAGAGGCAGGTCGTTTTTCTCAAGAAAACGGGAAAAATTTTGGTCGGTAACATTCACTGGGTGCCCGGAGATTAAAGGTTCGTGGCATTTACCGCATGATGGATGATCACCCAGTTTCTGAGCCGGAACACGGTTCAATGCGCTACAGTGAGGGCATACGAGCTGAAGAGTTTGAGCAGTCATAATGAGCTCCGGTTGTAGTTCATATCTTATATTCCGTCTGTTTCGCGGTTCGAGATCAGGCTTTTTAAAACAGCCTGACACGAATGGTCAGGCTGACAAAATATCCGTCAGGCTTTGCGCTGGCGGTAGAGTATGCTCAAAATAACACTAATAATCAGTATGACAGCAACGGTTCCAAGAGAATAACCAATCGGGATTTTGATCACATCGATTAATAGCATTTTTATACCAATGAAAATCAAAATTACCGCTAAACCATATTTCAGGAGAACAAAACGATCTGCAAAATCGGCAAGCAGGAAGTACATTGCCCGAAGCCCCATAATTGCAAATATATTTGAGGTCAACACAATGAAAGGATCTGTTGTGACCGCGAATATTGCTGGGATACTATCGACTGCAAAAATGAGATCGCTGATTTCCACTAAGATCAATCCAACCAGTAGCGGCGTTAAATAGCGTATGCCATTCTGATAAACAAAGAACTGTTCACCATGTAATTTATCGGTGATCGGAAAGTGATTCCTGATCCAGCGAAGCAGAGGGTTCTTATTCAAATCAGGATCTTTATCTGCCATCCAAAGCATTTTCGCACCGGTAATCAACAAAAAAGCACCGAAGATATAGAGAACCCAGTGGAACTGGGTGATCAGCCAGCTACCGGCGAACACCATCCCGGTACGCATGATAATCGCGCCAAGTACACCAAACAGTAATACGCGGCGCTGTAGCTCGACAGGAATAGCGAAATAGCCAAATAGCATTAACCAGATAAATACGTTATCAACCGCAAGGGCTTTCTCGATTAGGTAACCAGTAAGAAATTCAAGTGCTTTTTCATTCGCAATTTCCCGGCCGGAATAGACATCCAGATACCACCAGATGGCAAAATTAAAGAGTAATGCGACGGAAACCCAGACAACAGACCATAAAGCCGCTTCTTTAAGGGATACTTTGTGTTGTTTACCGCCACCGACAAACAAAAGGTCGACGAGTAACAACAAAAGGACAATGACAGCGAACCCTGCCCACATCCACCAAGTACCAAGTAATTCCATATGTACCTCCGATAAAATGTTGCGTTTATCAGGTACTGGCCTAGCTGACGGAAGCATAGAGCCTTGCCTGAAATGGCAAGGTCTCACTTACAGTTATAATCAACTGCCCAACGGCCGGGTGAGAATACACCGTATTGACGACCTGATGGCTGGAAGTTACTCCCCTTGTAATATTGATGTTAAGTTACTGTTAAAAAGGAAGCAAGAGTCTACTTATATAAATCAGCTGATGACTGTGCCAATCGCGCGGATCTGAGGGAAAAAAGAAGGAACGAGCTGCACTGAATTTGTGTAATGCATTTTGCTTGTGACAGCTGAAAGCTTTCGCCCTTTTTCAGCAATCAGAGTTATTTGCGGCGCATCGTAAATTCATCCCAGTAATGCCATAACGTTAAGATAGGGTGATACACCAGCATTCTTGGGCCGGAGAAACGCATAACGGCACGAATTTTTTCCCGCATTTTACTTTGATAACAATGAACCGGGCATTTGGCACATGTCGGTTTGTCTGCTTTAAACCGGCATTTATCGATGCGGTTCATTGCATAGTCAGTCAGCTGCTGACAGTCGGTACAAAGCGAGCTGCTGGCATGCTGACATCTGCAGTAAATTTCAATCATAACCCGGATAGTTCTGCGTTCCCGATCAAGGCGATTTTGTTTTGCTGGCATATGTTTTGTGACCATCGTTCGGTTAATCCCCATTTTTCACTCTATCCCCCCGCTGATCAATTTCATTTGATGAAAGCGGGTGTAATAGCGACCAGGTTCAGACTCTTTGAGCGCCCGGATAATTTCTTCATGGTCATGTAGCGCATTGTCTATCAGTAAACCAACGACGGTACCGCTATGGGCGATATTCAGACCCGGCAGGCTGAAACGCGCAACAATTTTGAGTAATTCCTGAAAATGTGGTTTGGGCAATATGTTTTGGCTGGCTGTCGCACTAAGTGTGGCTGCCCTGCCTATCTGAGTTATATCCTTTTGCTCCATACCATCCTGAAAAAGATGCCAGGCATCCGTCAGGATGGTTTCATTTTGTACAAGCTGGGCACGACGATTTATCAAGTGGTAGTCAGACGTTGTCAGCTGAGATGGACTTTCTAGGATCAGAACATCCAGCTCTGGCACCCAGTCAAACTGGCGGTGGATGCTTCCTTTATTATGATCGAAAAGCGTTAGTTGATTGAAAATTGTGCTGTCGGTTGGTTCCAGGCTGACACAGAGTTTCGCTATGGAATGTTCGGGCAGAGGAACGCCAAAATGCCGGGCGGTGGCCATGATAGTCGCAGCGATGTCAGCTGTACTGCTGGCCATGCCTTTGGCGATCGGAATAGTGGAGTCATAGCGGATCGCCAGTTCCCGGCTGGCTTTTTCAGGGATCTCCAGCCATCTCAAAACAGACAACAACGCCTGTCGCATCATCGGACGTTCGTGCTGGAGGTCGGGCTTGCCGGTTTTGACCTCCACGGTGCTGAACCAGTTGATAGGGCAGGAAATCAGTTTTTCACTACTTTGAATCAATCCCTGGAGCAGTTCACCACAAGAGGCAGGGCAGCGAGCTTCAGCCATGTCCGAATACCTGCTTTAGGGCTGTAACCAGCTGTTGGTTATGTGCGTGGCTTTTAATGGCGATCCGGTAATGGTGTGCGCTAAGCCCGGGGTAATTGGCGCAGTGACGGATCAGCAGATGATGCCTGAGTAATTCCTCTTGCAGTTGCAGGCCAGTTTGCCGATTACGGATAAAAATATAATTGGCCGCAGGGCGCCAGACGTGTAGCTCTTTGAATTCATTTAAAGCCTGATAGAGATAGGCCTGTTCTGTTGCCAGCCAGTGATGAGTTTGCTGAATATAGACCCGATCATCCAAAACGGTTTCTCCGGCCAATGCAGCGAAGGCATTGATCGTCCATGGCTCACGTTGATCGCGCATAGCATTAATGGCTTGCTCATTCGCACTGAGTAAGTAGCCGAGACGTAAACCGGGAATAGCGAAAAACTTTGTCAGCGAACGCAGGATGTAGAGGTTTGGGTAATCGTTCAGATAAGCGGTTAACCCGGTCTGGCCGGGCAGAAAATCAATGAACGATTCATCAACAATCAGCGAGATCTGGAGTGCACGGCAACGGTCGAGGATCTGCAGTAGTAATGAAAGGGGAGGTTGTTGTCCTGTCGGATTATTAGGGGTGCATAAAAACAGGCAATCGAGATCCGGTGTCAGTGCATCCAGTAATGCCTCGGTAGGCTGGTAATCATCGGATTCGTGCAACGTGTAATCTAGGATGTTGCAGGAGCCTCGCTCCAGCGCGCGGCGATATTCGGCAAACCCCGGAATGGGTAGCATGGCTTTTTGGGGGTGCAGATAATGCGTGAGTGCAAAAATCAGCTCGGTTGCACCATTACCGGCCAGAACTGATCGGGGGCTGCACCCGATATGACAGGCAAGCGCATCATGCAGACGCCGATAATCGATGTCCGGGTAGTGCTCTGCCAGATCCAGATTATTAATGATGGCTTGTTTAAGCGATGACGGCATGCCGAGCGGATTGATGTTGGCGCTGAAATCCAGGATTGAATCTGGTGTCAGTCCGTATTGTTCTGCCATTTGCAGTACATTACCGCCATGCTGACCGCTCTTTGCCATGCTTGTTTTCCTGAGTTATTAAATTGTCTCTGCCGGAGGGAGAGCGTAATCGGTGACATGTGTTGGGCATAAATTGTAACAGAGGAAATGGTAAAGCGCGTCCAGGCCTTGAATCGGTCGCGCTCAGGGGGGATGGTGAGGTGGTATTCTTTTTCCTGAACAGACAGAACTTGATACAATTTTATCCTTACATGGCACTATTTATATTTGCATATCGAAATATCTCGATATACAGTAAAGCCATCTGTTCAGGTGATGACTATGAAGAATCAGGAAGTCGATTCCATTATCAAAGCGTTAGCTAATCCGGTTCGCAGAGATATTCTGCAGTGGTTGAAAACACCTGCGGAATCTTTTCCGGAGCAAAAAACGCCGTATGACAATGGCATCTGTGTCGGACAGATCTTTGAACGGGCGGGATTATCGCAATCGACCATCTCTTCGCATCTGGCAACGTTGCAACGTGCTGGGTTGCTCACATCCAAACGGGTTGGGCAATGGGTTTATTATCAGCGAAATGAGACGGTGATTGCGGAGTTTACAGCTCATATACAGCAGGCTTTATAACTTTGGAGGTTGCATGGCTACCTTGTTTGAACCCATTAAGATGGGCGAATTATCGCTGAAAAACCGAGTAGTGATGGCACCACTGACGCGTTGTCGTGCCAGTGAAGGCCGGGTGCCAAATGCGTTGATGGCTGAATATTATGCTCAGCGAGCCTCAGCCGGTTTGATTATCACTGAGGCAACCTCGGTTACCCCGATGGGAGTTGGCTATCCGGATACTCCAGGTATTTGGTCTGACGAGCAAGTAGCGGGCTGGAAGCTGATTACCGATGCAGTGCATCAGGCTGGTGGTACCATTGTTATGCAGCTTTGGCATGTAGGTCGTATTTCCGATCCCAGCTATCTGAATGGCGAATTGCCGGTGGCACCAAGCGCGATTGCTGCGGAGGGGCATGTAAGCCTGATCCGTCCAATGAAACCGTATGTAGTGCCGCGAGCTCTCGAACTGGAAGAGCTTCCGGCGATCATCGAAGCCTACCGCAAAGGGGCTGAAAACGCGAAAAAAGCCGGATTTGATGGTGTAGAAATTCATGCGGCAAATGGTTATTTGCTTGACCAGTTCCTGCAAAGCACCACCAATCGACGCACCGATGAATATGGCGGAGTGATCGAAAACCGGGCGCGTTTACTGCTGGAAGCAACTGATGCGGCGATCAGTGTCTGGGGTGCCGGTCGTGTGGGAGTGCATTTAGCTCCTCGCGGAGATTCGCATACCATGGGTGATCATGATCCCGAAGCAACCTTCGGTTATGTGGCTAAAGAGTTGGGTAAACGTGGCATTGCTTTTATTTTTACCCGTGAGCATTTCAATGCCCCGGCCTTAACACCACAATTGAAGCAATCTTTTGGTGGTACCGTGATTGTTAATGAACAACTGACCCGAGAAAGTGCTCAGGCTTTACTTAATGCAGGGATCGCTGATGCCGCTGCCTGGGGAAAACAGTTTATTGCGAACCCGGATCTGGTAGCTCGCCTGCAGGAAAACGGGCCCTTTAATGAGCTGCGCACTGATGTGATGTACGGTGGTGGTGAAACGGGCTACACCGATTACCCTGCTTTAGGGTAACGTCAAAAAAGGGAAAGACAGTGAGTTCTTTCCCTTTTTCTGTTGTGAATTTTGCTTCTTATCTGGCGTACAGAATCAATAAGCCACTTTAGAGATTCAGACTAATACGATTTTATATTCAATACCTGCAACTTCAATGATATCCCCGGAGACAATTTTTTTACGTTTTTGGGTTTCAAGCAAGCCATTCACTAACACGTTTTCATTTTCAATCATGGCTTTGGCTTCACCGCCACTCGAGGCAATGTTTTCAAACTTGAGAATTTTGAATAATTCGACCGGTTCGCGAGTGATGATGATCTCTTGCATGCTGACTCCATTAGCTGATTTCTATTGACCTGTGCGGGTTAGAAAAATACCACAATTTCTGTGGCCGCGCGCATCAATCGGTGGAGGTGGGTGGCGCATTCGCTATATCTTTCTGCCACCGCAAGGCTTCGATTACCAGTGCAAGTGCCGGAGCGACCTGCTTGCGATTGGCATAATAGAGGTGGTAACCCGGAAATGTGGGCCACCAGTCTTCGAGTACGGGGATCAGTCTGCCCGCATCAATGTGCGGTTGCATAAGATCCAACGGTATGTAGATGAAGCCCATGCCATCCAGCGCAGCTCGCAGAATCAGAAACGTATTGTTGAACGTCACTTGGC
>SSEX01000062.1 GCA_008015085.1 Tolumonas sp.
GAATCGCCGGGCAGAAAGAAACCGGCGAACAATCCTGTTTCGGCAAATACCACGAAGAGCAGCAGGAGCAATCCACCGTTCTCGATGTACCACTGCGGTTGCAGCAATTGTGTCCAGTGAAAATCCAGGAAAAAGAATTCAGGCATGTAGTTCGGTTGTGATCAGCTTATGAATGTTCGAGTTGTCCTTCCCATTTACTTACAGCGGCGGTAGCCAGTGCGTTGCCCAGTACGTTGGTCATGGTGCGTCCCATATCGCAGAACACATCGATGGCCAGTATGATACCCACCCCTTCGGGCGGCAGACCGAACATGGCGCCGGTTGCCAGTACCACTACCAGCGAGGCCCGGGGTACACCGGCAATACCCTTGCTGGTTACCAGGAACACCAGCAGCATGATGATCTGCTGCCAAACATCCCCGGTGATTGATGTGATGTTGAAAGCCTGTGCGATGAACATGCTCGCAAACGTCATATACATCATACTGCCGTCGAGGTTGAAGGAGTAACCCAGCGGCAATACAAAACTTACGATCTTATTATTGCAACCGAAACGTTCCATCTCTTCCACCAGCTTCGGGTAAACCGCTTCGCTGCTGGCCGTACTGAAGGCGATCGACATCGGGGTACTGATCCTGCGTAACAGGATTGGCAAACGGCCTTTCAGGAACAGGTAGCCCACAAAAAGCAACAGTAACCAGAGGATCAGCAATCCCAGGTAAAACTCGCCGATGTATTTACCGAATGTAACCAGTATACCCAGTCCGTTCTTCGCAATGGCCGCTGCCATGGCGCCAAATACGCCTGCGGGGGCCATGTACATAACGTAGGTGACCATCTTTAAGACCACATGGGCGATGGAATCGAGCGCATTGATAACGGGTTCCCCCTTGACACCGATGGCGGTAAGGGCAATGCCAAAGAAAACTGAGAAAACCACCAGTTGCAGGATCTCGTTGGTGGCCATGGCCTCAACCACGCTCCGGGGCACCACATGTTCGACAAACTTGGCGAGGGAAAATCCTTTTGATTTTTCGAGCAGGTCGCTCACTGCGTTCATATCAGTATTACTGATATCGGCGCCTACGCCCGGCTTGAAGATATTCACCAGTACCAGGCCCAGGGATAAGGAGATAAGTGATGCGCTGATGAACCAGATCATCGCTTTACCGCCTACCCGGCCCACTGTTTTCATATCGCCCAGTTTGGCGATGCCCACAACAAGGGTAGAAAATACGATCGGGGCGATGATCATCTGCACCATCCGCAGGAAGATGGTCGTGAGAAGTTTGATATTGTCCGAAAAAGACTTGATCGTTCCCGCTTCATAATTCTCATGTACATAATAGCCAACTGCAATACCCAGCACCATCGCGATCATAATATATAAGGTAAGCCTGCTCTTTTTCGGGGGCTGGTGCGAGATTTCCATTGCAATCTGTTTAGTTCCGCAATATAATATTAAAAGCGGTTCCATCGGGGCGGCCCGCAAAAAAGTGCCACTGGTTGTTGTTTTCTGGATTAATTGCTTATTTTTCCAATCTATTTTTCATAAAACCAACTACTTGTATGAGTTTATTTGTAAAAAAACCATTGAGCCAGATGCTGGCCCAGGCAGAAGGCGGTGAGGGTGGTCTGAAGCGAACGCTCGGACCTGCCAACCTGATCGCCCTCGGTATCGGAGCTATCATCGGCGCAGGTCTTTTTGTAAGAACTGCCGCTGCTGCCGGACAGGCTGCAGGCCCCGGTGTTACCTTATCCTTTATTGTAGCTGCCATCGGCTGTGCGTTTGCCGGCCTGTGTTATGCGGAATTCGCTGCCATGATCCCCATCGCCGGCAGTGCCTATGCGTACAGTTATACAACCATGGGCGAACTGGTAGCCTGGATCATTGGATGGGCCCTGATCATGGAATACGCGTTGGGCGCCGCCACGGTATCCATCGCCTGGAGCGAATACCTGAATAAACTCTTCGATGGCGGGATCCCGTATGAATGGTGCCACTCCCCGTTTGAAAGCTTTACCGATTCTGCGGGTAACCATCATGCCGGCATCATGAATGCACCGGCACTGATCATTCTTTTACTATTGACATTGCTGCTGATCAAGGGGACGCAGGAATCTGCCATCGTGAACATGGTCATCGTGTTCATTAAAGTAGCCATCGTATTGCTGTTCATTGTGATCGGCTGGCAGTTCATCAACGGAGCCAATCACACTCCTTACCTGATCCCTGAAAATACACCGGCTGTTACCGACAGCGCCGGTAAAGTGATCGCCGACTACAGCGGCTGGAACAAACATGGCTGGGGCGGTGTACTCGGTGGCGCCGCCATCGTATTCTTCGCCTTCATCGGTTTCGACGCGGTAAGTACCGCTGCGCAGGAAGCCAAGAACCCGAAGAAAGATATGCCGATCGGCATCCTGGGTTCGCTTGTTGTTTGTACGATCCTTTACATTTTGTTCGGTCACGTACTCACCGGCGTTGCCAACTGGAAAGAATTTGTTGATCCGGAAAAAGGACGTGAGGCATCGGTAGCATACGCCATTTCTACCTATATGACCGGTTACGGATGGCTGGCCACCGCCGTTACTGTGGCGATCCTTGCCGGTTTCTCTTCTGTAATATTAGTGATGCTGATGGGACAAAGCCGCATCTTCTATACCATGAGTAATGATGGGCTGATCCCCAAAGCCTTTGGGGAATTACATCCCAAATACAAAACGCCGTACAAGGCCAACTGGATCCTGTTTGTATTTGTAGGCCTGTTCGCCGCGTTTGTGCCCGGGCACGTGGCCGGTGATCTTACTTCGTTCGGTACACTGTTCGCCTTTGTTCTGGTAAGTGCCGGTGTATGGATATTGCGTGTGAAAGAGCCCAATATCGTAAGGCCTTTCAAAACACCGATCTACCCGGTTGTATCGGCCCTGGGCGTTATTATCTGTACTGCCATGATCGTTGGACTGGATGCCCAAACGCTTAAGGTAGCGTTCGGCTGGATGGCTGTCGGTTTGGTGGTGTATTTCCTGTACAGTAAAAATCACAGCAAGCTTCGGAATGCTACTGATTTAATGCCGAAGGCATCTGATTTTGAAAAGCAATAATTCCCAATTAGTAAATTATAAAAGCCCGTTCGGATGAGCGGGCTTTTTTGTGTGTTACCTGATTTCAATTTCATCAATGAACAAATGCGTGTCTCCTCCCGCCCCTTCATGCCAGGCCGGGAGCTTTCCATACTGGATCGCTTTTATCCGAACGTACCGGGCGGTAACGGGGCTGAATTTCGCTTCCACATTCCGCACCTGCACGGTGCGGTCTTCGATCGGCAGGAAATTCTCTCCGCTGTATACCCGGGTGAATTGTTTTCCATCGGCAGATACTTCCACGATGAATTGCCGCGGCGCAACGATCCAGGCGCCAACATCCTGCAGGAAGTTTGCATTCACCTGTGAGATCAGTTGGTTCGATTCCATATCAATCTCCGCATCCAGATCGGCCTTTTGATATCCCTGCCAATTCCCTTTGCGCCAGTTGGCGCTGCCGGTGATGCCATCGATCAGTCCGAATGCCCCGCCGCCGTCGTATTGCTGTTCAAAGGCCGTATTCAGTTTGACGGTCCAGTTGTTCGGGCGTTTCCTGAACTTAGCGGTGGTTATATAACTTGCTTCGCCCGTTTTGTTGCGGATGGCAATGGCTTTGATGGTCACTGAGCTGTCGAAGTACAATTCGCTGCCCGGGTATTTCCGGGATGATGCATTCGGTAAAGATCCATCCGTAGTATAATAGTAACTCACGTCGGCCTGGTTGGAGTTGATCTCCACCTTCTTGGTACCGGTGAACGACATCGGACCACCATCAATGATCGGGTTCAATACGATCAGGTTATCCGTGATCGCCGTGAGTGGCATGTCTTGCTTGCCAAAGCCGGAAGGCTTATCGCCCATTACAAAATTCATGGCGCCGCCTTTATTAATATCGAAAAAGGAAAGGTATGATTTGGTGTGAGCGGTATTGTTGATGCTCATCGACTGAACGTAGAAATTTTTATCATTCACCCCTTTTGCCGTAATGGTAAATGTTTTTCCATGCTCCAGCCGGATGGTGGCCGAAGGAAAAAGCGGTGTTCCGATGATAAAATCCGTTGTGCCGGGCGTCACGGGGTAGAATCCGAGGGCGCTGAGTATATACCAGGCGCTCATCTGCCCGCAATCTTCGTTGCCCGACAGCCCGTCCGGCGCATCGTGGTACATCTCGTTCATGATGCGGTGCACCATGGCCTGTGTTTTATGGGCGGCGCCGGTGAAGTTGTACAGGTACGCAATGTGGTGACTGGGTTCATTGCCATGCGCATATTGCCCGATCAGCCCGGTGATATCGCTTTGTTCCCTTCCGGTGGTTTGCGAATTTTCGGTAAACAGTTCATCGAGTTTTTCCTCCATGTATTTTCGTCCGCCGATAAGATCGAGGTATCCCTGAACATCATGCGGCATATAAAAGGAATATTGCCAGCTATTGGCCTCCGTGAAGTTATTGTTCACCTCCCGTGGGTCGAAGGGTGACACCCAGTTCCCGTTCTTGCGGGGCCGCATGAAGCCGGTTCGCAGGTTAAAGAGATTTTTGTACGATTGCGCCCGGCGAATGTAGTTCACATAATCCTGTTGTGCGCCCAGGCTTTTGGCGAACTGGGCAATGCACCAGTCGTCGTAGGCATACTCGAGTGTTTTACTCACGCTCTCGTGTTCATCGTCGGCCTCCAGCAATCCATGGTCCATCAGGGCGGGCAGGCCCAGGTGATTCCAGGTGGCGCTTTTCTTCATGGCTTCCAAGGCCAGTTTGGTATCGAACTGTTTTAATCCTTTCATGTATGCATCCACGATCACGGGTACACTATGGTAGCCGATCATACAATCGGTTTCGCAGCTGCTGAGTTCCCATACCGGCAGTCTTCCACCTTCTTTGTACTGCACCAGGAAGGATTGAATGTAATCGATGGTTCGTTTCTGGTCGATGATGGTGTAGAGGGGATGAGCGCCGCGATAGGTATCCCAGAGTGAGAACACCGAATAATTGGTGAACCCGGTTGCTTTGTGAACCTGGTTATCTCTTCCGCGGTATTGACCATCCACATCCATATTCACATTCGGCACCACCATGGTATGATAGAGCGCCGTATAAAATGTGCGGAGTTGTTTATGGGTTCCCCCGGTCACATCGATCTTCGACAGTTCCTTATTCCAAATCCTTTCGGCATCCGCTTTCGTCTTGTCGAAATC
>SSEX01000091.1 GCA_008015085.1 Tolumonas sp.
CCCCTGACGACGGGTCTGCAATTTTTCAACAAATAACATGCTTGCTCCAGCAATGAGGGCGGTTCACGGTGTTCATTCCGGCTGGGCAGCCATACTGCCAGCCAGAGCAGGGTCATACAGAGGAGCAGCAGGATGAGGGCTGTTACTGATGCAGCACGCATCTGATAATGTCCCAGTTGTTGGCATAACAGACAAGGCAGCGTTTGCAGCTCATCATTACCAAACATAGCGATGGCGGCTAAATCACCAAGCGAAAAAATCATGCCCAGAGCCAGTGCCCGGCCAGCAGGACGGCAGAGTAAAGGCCACTCCAGCAAGCGTAAACGCGCAAAGCCGGTTAATCCAAGACTGTCGGATAACCGATCATAGTGGAGCAGTAGATCCTGCATCGGCTCTTGTAAAGCTCGGATGCTATAGGGCAGGGCAGCCAGCGCATTAAGCATGATGATCAGCCAGAAACCATTTGAAAACAGATCAACGTGCTCTTGCAGCAGGATAAACAGCCCGGTACTCAGCACGGAGGTCGGGATCAATAAAATCAGTGAACCTACCCCTGTTAGCAGTTTCCCGCTACGAGGAGCTCTGAGCCGGATTGTCATGTGGCGGCTGCTAAGCAGCAGGCCAGTGCTGAGACTCAGTGCGAGTGAACCGGCGGCTATGGCAATTTGCAGTGATTGCCAGGTGGTGGCGAGCAGCAATTCCTGCTGCCATGCATGATTCAGCACGGCTTGTAATCCGAACCAGAAGATGGCGCTCAGTGGTGGCAGAAACAGGAATAACCCCGGTAGCAATGACAGCAGGTCGGGCAGAAAGGTATTTTTCTGATAATGCGGATAAGGCTGGCTCGTCGTTGTCAACGTCGCAGCTACGGGTTTAAACCAGCCATAGCTGATGACGATCAGCGTACCCAGCAATAACTGCCAGCAGGCCAGTTGACCGGCGGCAGCTAAATCGAAGTCAAAGCGCAGAGCCTGATAAATAGCGACTTCCAATGTGGTAGCTTGCGGGCCGCCACCTAGTGCCATCACAATGGTGAAGCTGGTAAAGCAGAGCATAAAGATCAGGCTGGCTAGCCCGGGCAATAAACGCCGGATTGCAGGCCATTCGAGTAGCCGGAAACGCTGCCATTCGGGAATATCGAGTTGTGCGGCCTGTCGCCAGTGATTTTGCGGAATTTGTTCGAGTGATTGAACCAGCCAGCGGGTTGCTAGCGGCATATTGAAGAACACATGTGCGAGAAGAATGCCTGATAAACCAAACAGGTAATCAGGCAGTTTAATTCCAGCTTGTAACCCCAGCTGTTGTAGCCACCCCTGGGTGCCATGTACTGCTACCAGACCAAACAGTGCGATGATCACTGGTAAAACCTGCGATAAACCAAACAGGTGTAAAAGCAGAGTCCTGCCCGGGAATTGCCGGTGAAAAAGAGCTCGGGCCATGGGAATAGCCAGAGCCAGACTTAGCACTGTGGAAAGTGTGGCTTGTTTCAGGCTGAACCAGGCTACATGCACTAAATAGCTGTCTTGCCAGAGCAGTACACTGACTATTTCTGGTTGCTTCAGCAATGCAGCCAGTGGCCCGAGGGTGGCGGATAAAATCAGTAATGCAACCAGCCCGCCAGGACACCACCAGAAATAACGGCGCATCAGTGGCTGACAGCCTGTAACCACTCCTTCACCCAGCTTTTACGCTGAGTAGCCAGTTCTTTGGCATCAATCTGCAACGTTTTGGCTGGCGTTTCGTTCTGATTAAAACCATCTGGTAATTTGGCATTGGTGACCGGGTACATCCAGTTTCCTTCCGGGATCAGATTCTGGAAGCGGTTGCTTAGCATAAATTGCATAAACTGGGTTGCCAGTGCTGGTTGTGTCGCATTCTTCAGCTGAGCAGCAACCTCCACCTGACGCAGATGGCCTTCACTGAACATGGCTGCACGGTACTGCATATTCTTTTCTGCCAGACGGTGATAGGCCGGAGAAGTCGTATAAGAGAGCACCAAATCGGACTGACCTTTCAGGAACATGCCGTAGGCTTCACTCCAGCCTTTGGTGACTGTAATGGTTTTCTTCGCCAGTTTTTCCCAGGCCGCGGGCGCTTTATCGCCATAAACCTGTTTTACCCAGAGTAATAAACCCTGACCTGGTGTGCTGGTGCGCGGATCTTCGTAAATGATTTTCAGATCGTTGTGGTCAACCAGCTCTTTCAGGCTTTTCGGGGCTTGTTTAAGTTTGTTGCTGTCATAAACAAAAGCAAAGTAGCCATAATCAAACGGCAGGAAGGTGTCATCTTTCCAGCCGCCCGGCAGTGTGAGGCTCTTCAGATTGGTATTATGCCGGGTGAACAGCTTACTTTTATGGGCTTCCGCCAGCATGCTTTCGTCCATACCGAGTGCTACATCTGCTTTGCTGTGTTTACCTTCAAGTTTCAACCGATTCAGGATCGCAATCCCATCTTCCAGTGCGACCCATTTCAGTTCACAGTTACATTCGGCTTCAAAGGCAAGTTTAACCTTCGGGCCTGGTCCCCATTCACTGGCAAATGAGTCGTAGGTATAAACGGTTAAGACTGGTTTTTGCTCTGAGGCCAGCGAGAAGTGAGACAGACTCAGTAATACAGTTGCCAGAGATAAAGGCCATAAGTAACGCATGCGATTGCTCCATTAGCATGTCAGCGAAGTTCATTCCGAACTATAGTTGAATCATCAATGAGAATACGCAGGCATCGTACCCTCAAATCCCTACGCCAGTCCGAACTGGATCAGGTTCACCGGGTATGATCTCAGCGGTTGCCCGCACCCCGTTTGAGAAACAATGTTATTTTAGTAACGAAACGAAAGTAAAACCAGTGACGAAATGTGAGTGCGGTGCTAGGTTCTTGTTGCATCCGGTTAAGGTTATGTAAGTTGCTCTAGTTTTTTAATCCAGATAAGGAGAACTCTATGCTGACGACGACCCGGGAACGCCGTACTTTCATGCGGATGGTCATTGATGCACCGGTGACTTTAGTTCGAGGCTCTGAGCATATTATGGCGACCTGCCGTGATCTCAGTGCAAACGGCATGGCAATTGATGTGGAGAATACCTGTCTGTTCACGATGGGTGAAACATTGAAGGTTAGTCTGTCTACGAACAGTAATGCGCTGCCGCCTTTTGAAGCGGATGCTAAAATTGTCCGGATTGATAATAAAGGCGAATTCAGTCAGTTAGGGGTTGAATTTGTTTCTGTCAGCTGAATCCTGTCATATTGATACTGGTTATTGCGAATAAATAACAGGCTCTTTTCTCCGGTCACGCCAGGCAGAATTTCAGCCGGGCCTGTTACCTCAAGTGGCAGGAACGGCTGCCCATCAATAGAGATAGTTTCCGCGTCACCGGTTTTAACTGGGAGAGCCACTGCCAGTAGAGCATGATCCGGTACATAAATAATGGCTTGAGGTAAGTCGGGGTAGAGCGCAAGTAACAATGACATCATCAGCGTACTTTTGCTGTCACAATCGCCACGGTTCTGCGCCAGCACCTGCTCTGGCATTAAAAAGGTTACCCCCCTTAGACCGTCAGTGGATTGCAACGGGTCATAGGGAATGGATTGTACAAAATTCAGCAAGCCAGCAACGACCATGGCTTTTTCATCATTCCGATAACGCTGTTTCTGCTCCTCTGTCGAGGAAGTAATAATGGTGCGTTGTAGCGTCTGTGCAACCTCAAGCAGTTCGGGGCTGCTGTCTGTTGCTATCCTGACGTGATCGGGCCGGATCATATTGCTGTTACTGTTACCGTGGATCTTATAGTAATGCTGATCCAGATAAGCATTGAATAATGTCTTTTGCTGCTGAGCGAGCCAGCTGTCTATCTGCGGTAGTAATTGCTGATCGAGTGTCTGGAAACTGATCGTGCTGCCACCGCCTGTTTTCTGATAGCGAAATGCCACATCCGGGTATTGTTCCCGGGCATCACGTAAAAGTTGCTGAAACACAAAAGCATCAGCTTGTTGGGAACGCCAGGCGCTCCAGGGCGGCAATGCAGTTTCTGCCGGAAGCTGAACCGTAAAAGCCTGCATCGGTGCTGTTTCATATTGCCAGGCATAATGCAGGCTCAGACCATCACGCGAAAATGCTAGCTGACGCGCACTGGCCGTTCCGAGCAAAACGGCCAGTGCACAACCAATGAAAGCAATCAGGCGAACTGCCATTGACCGTTTTCCTGCCATAACAGTTTTTTCTCATGGAAGGGATGCAGCGTACTACGATGGCCGACGCTCACCATGATGGTTTGCGGCAGCTGAGTGCGTAACAGTCGATATAGCATGGCTTCGCTTTGTTCATCCAGTGCGGAAGTGGCCTCATCTAAAAATAGCACATCCGGCTTGACCAGCAGGATGCGGGCAAAGGCAATACGCTGTTGTTCCCCTAGACTCAATATTTGACTCCAGAGTTCGGTGTCATCCAGTCGGGCGGACAGCTTATCCAGTCCAACCGCCTGTAATACTTCAATCGCTTCAGTATTCGGAACCTCAGGTAACGGATAGCTCAGAACCTGTCGTAAACTACCCAGAGGTAGATACGGTTTTTGCGACAGGAACAGTGGCAGACTGTTGGCCGGATAGCAGACTTTTCCGCTGGCAAACGGCCACAAGCCGGCCAGTGTGCGCAGCAAGGTCGATTTACCGCAACCGGACGGCCCTTGGATCAGCATTGAATCGCCCTGTTTCAGCTGCCAGTTGGCCTCATGCATTAAGATAAAACCATTGGGTTGTTCCACTTTGACCTGCTGCAGTTGAAGTGTTTCGCCGCTTTTCTCTGGTTCCAGTCTCGGGAGATGTTCCGCATGCTGCAACCCTTGCTCAAAGGTGGCAAGACGGTCAACGACCGATTTCCAGCGCGCCAGATCGGTATAGCTATCGACCAGTAATGACATGGAGCCTTGAACCGTACCAAATGCTGACAGTGTCTGCATCAGATCACCCAGCGTGATCTGTTTAGCAAAGTAGAGTGGGGCACCCAGAATGATTGGAAAGATCACGGCAGTCTGGTTGAAACCGAGAGTAAAGAACCCCAGAATTTTCTGACGCTTCATCAGCGCATAAAAGTTATCGACGACTTGCAGGAATCGGCTGCGCAGATAATGACCTTCCTCTTGTGAGCCCTGATATAATGCGACCGACTCCGCATTTTCCCGCAGGCGAACCAGCGAGAAACGGAAATCAGCTTCATAGCGCTGCTGATTGAAGTTCAGGCTCACCAATGGTCGCCCGATCCAGAATGTCAGAACCGTACCGAAGATGGCATAGGCCAGCGCGGCCCAGACCATATAACCTTGTGCCAGATGGAAGGTGGTGTTACCTATCGACAACGCTGTTGGTTTGGATAAGGTCCACAGCACACCAAGGAAAGTAAACAGTGTGGCCAGTTCACGCAGATAGCCAATAGAAAGCGTCAGTGTTGACGCTACAAATTCATTGATATCTTCCGCGATACGTTGATCGGGGTTATCGGTCTGACGATCAGTGAGCTGCAGGCGGTAGAAATTGTTATTAGCCAGCCAGTGTGTGATGCGGTTTTGAGTTAGCCAGCGACGCCAGATGATCTGCAGCATCTGATTAAAATAGGTGCGGTGTACACCGACCAGCACCCAGATCGCAGCAAGCCCGCAGAAGGTCAGCAACAGACTCTGGAATTCAGGGAAGTTATAGGTCTGAATTGAGTTATAAAACTCGTTGTACCATGTGTTCAGCTTTTTCTGCAGATAGACCGCGCCGGCAGTCAGTGCCAGAACAACCAATAGCAATAGCAGACCTTTGGTTTTGCCTTCTTTGGATGCCCAGAATGGTTTTAGTAGCATCCAGAAGTTGCGCCACAGGTGCCTGACCGGTGGTGTTGGTGTCATGATTTCACTCCCGTTACGACATCATGTTGCGGCTCATGTTGCCAGAGTTGTATGTCAAATCAAACTGCTGAATTTCATCTACTAGCCATTGCGTAAAAGCTTTTAGCTCAGGACAGGTGCGAGAACGGGGCGGCATGACCAGATAGTAAGAAAAGGGGCTTTTCAGTTCTTCCGCAAAAAGGCGATATAGTAAGCCAGAATTCAGTTCATCATGTACCAGGCTACGACGCCCCAAAGCAATGCCATGACCCGCGATAGCGGCTTTGATCATCAGACTTCCATCAGAAATAAAGAGAAACTTTTTGGGCTGTAAATGTTTTTTCCCTACCAGCTCCAGCCAGCCTTCCCAATTGAAATACTCCGCTGAATTGTCACGAATCAGAGTTTGTTGTGTGAGATCGTCAATACTCATAGTTGGAAATTGTGTCCGGCTTGCTACCGGGAAGAGGTAATCATCCATCAGATGACGGGTGATCAGATTCGGGTAATTGCCCAAACCATAGCGGATCCCAGCATCAATATTGGAACGATCAAAATCAACTTGCTGTTCTGTCATTGACAGGCGGATTTCGATATCCGGATAGGCAGAACTAAAGCGTTCCAGCCTTGGCAATAACCAACTACTGGCAAACGAGGGTAGCACCGACAGAGTCAGTGTTTTCTGTTTGGGTTGGGTCGCTAATGACCAGCCATGTTCCAGTTCAACAAAGCCTTGCTTCAATTTGCTACGTAGAGCTTCGGCCAGATCTGTTGGTTGTAGCACTCGATTCTGTCGCACGAACAATAAACCTATTTCATCTTCTAACTGTTTGATGTGCTGGCTTACGGCAGATTGCGTTATAAACAACTGTTCGGCTGTCTGACTGAATGAACCGGTTTGTAAAACAGAATCTAATACATAGAGTGATTTCAGCCGGTGGAATAACTTTGACATATAAGTTCAGCTTATAGTTAGTTAAGTTTATCTGGTTTGTTTGAAACCCTGATTCATCTTACGCTGAAGGCATCAAAGCTCAAGAAAGGAGTCGTATTGATGTATAACCAGCACTCAATATTTTCAGGATTGATTCGTGTCTTTTTAAGTTGCAGTTGTGAACTATTAGTTAAGCTAAACAGATTTTTTCGCTATTACAAACAATGGCGACACAATCTGCGTACCCGATATTATCTTGCAGAAATGTCTGAGCATTTGCTCAAAGATATTGGAGTAACAGAAGCAGAGAGGCAGGAAGAGATCTCGAAGAAATTCTGGCAGTAATGTTTTGGTTGATGCAGAAAAAGAAAAGGGAGCGAAAGCTCCCCTTTTCGTATCTAAATGAAATTACAACCAGGTTGGTTGTTTGGCTTCATAGGCATCAATGGCATCGGCGTGCTGTAGCGTCAAGCCGATGTTATCCAGACCGTTCATGATGCAGTAACGACGGAAGTCGTCGATTTCAAACTTGAAGCAGTAATCCGCAGCGCGAACTTCTTTCGCTTCCAGATCTACGGTGATGGTCTGGCCTTCGTTGGCTTCCACCAATTTGAACAGTGCATCGACTTCGTCTTCTTGCAGACGCACCACCAGCAGGCCGTTGTTCAGCGAGTTGCCGTAGAATATGTCAGCAAAGCTTGGTGCGATGATCGCTTTCAGACCGTAGTCCGCCAACGCCCACGGGGCATGTTCACGGCTGGAACCGTTACCGAAGTTTTCACGTGCGAGCAGGATAGAAGCACCCTTGTAGCGCGGGAAGTTCAGTACGAAATCCGGATTTGGTTGTGTGCCTGCATCATCCAGAAAACGCCAGTCGTGAAACAGGTTTTGACCAAAACCCAGTTTGGATACGCGTTGTAAAAACTGTTTCGGAATGATCTGGTCAGTATCAACGTTGGCACTGTCGAGAGGTACAGCCAGACCGGTATGTTGTTTAAACTCTTGCATGGCTGTGCTCCTTACAGTTCACGAACATCAACGAAATGACCGGCAATCGCGGCAGCGGCAGCCATCGCAGGGCTAACCAGATGGGTGCGACCACCACGGCCCTGACGGCCTTCGAAGTTACGGTTGCTGGTGGCAGCACAACGCTCGCCTGGCTCCAGACGGTCGTTGTTCATTGCCAGACACATAGAGCAACCCGGCAGACGCCATTCAAAACCGGCTTCGGTCAGGATCTTATCCAAACCTTCCGCTTCTGCCTGTGCTTTCACCTGTTGTGAACCCGGTACCACCAGCGCCTGCACACCTGCAGCCACTTTACGGCCTTTGGCTACCGCAGCCGCGGCACGAATATCTTCGATACGACCGTTGGTGCAAGAACCGATAAAAGCCTTGTCGATCTTCACATCAGACCATTTCTGACCGGCTTTCAGATCCATATATTCCAGTGCTTTCTGCGCTGAACTGCGCTCAACCGGATCAGTAAAATCTTCTGGTGATGGAATGTTGGTGTTCACATCAATCACCTGACCTGGGTTAGTCCCCCAGGTGATTTGCGGTGCAATGTCTTCGCCTTTTAACACTAATTCAGCGTCATACTGAGCGCTTGCATCGGTTTTTAGCGTGGACCAATAGGCAACAGCAGCATCCCAGTCCGCACCTTTCGGTGCGAACGGACGACCATGCAGGTAATCAAACGTGGTTTGGTCTGGCGCGACCATACCGGCTTTGGCGCCTAACTCGATCGCCATGTTACAGACGGTCATGCGTTCTTCCATGGTTAGCGCTTGAATCGCTGTGCCACAGAATTCAACGACGTAACCGGTGCCACCAGCGGTGCCGGTTTTACCGATGATCGCCAGTACGATATCTTTTGCAGTCACGCCTGGGCCGACTTTACCGGTTACTTCGATTTTCATCGTTTTAGCGCGGCTTTGTTTCAGCGTCTGGGTTGCCAATACATGCTCAACTTCCGATGTACCGATACCAAAGGCCAGTGCGCCAAACGCGCCGTGGGTTGCAGTGTGCGAGTCACCACAAACGATGGTGGTGCCCGGCAGTGTAAGGCCGATTTCCGGGCCCATCACGTGCACGATCCCTTGCCATTTATGGTTCAGTCCGTACAAAGGAACACCAAAATCTTCCGCATTTTTCATCAGGGTCTGCATTTGAATGCGGGCCATTTCGCCTGATGCATTGATATCGTTTGTTGTAGTCGATACGTTGTGATCCATGGTCGCCCAGGTGCGGTCGGTACGACGTACTTTACGGCCTTTTTCACGCAAGCCGTCAAAGGCCTGTGGGCTGGTGACTTCATGAACCAGATGGCGATCGATATAAATAATCGGGGTTTCACCTGCCGCTTCGTGAACGACATGTGCTTCAAATACTTTCTGATACAGCGTCTTAGCCATGCTTAGATCTCCCGGATGCGTGACGCAATCTGTGAACCCATATCGCTGGTGCTCTGCACTGGATGTTTGCCAACACCTTGTGTCAGGTCGCCAGTGAAGAAACCATCCGCTAGTGTTTCAGCAATCGCTCGCTCAATTGCTTGTGCTGCGTTTTCTTCTTTAAAGCTGTAGCGTAGCATCAGTGCAGCAGAGAGGATTTGTGCAACCGGGTTGGCAATTCCTTTACCTGCGATATCTGGTGCAGAACCGCCAGCGGGTTCATACAGACCAAAACCGTCAGCGTTCAGGCTTGCAGAAGGCAGCATGCCCATAGAACCTGTGATCATTGCGCATTCATCCGACAGAATGTCGCCAAACAGGTTAGAGCACAGCAGAATGTCGAACTGGGATGGATCTTTTACCAGCTGCATGGTCGCGTTATCGATATACATGTGGTTCAGTTCCACATCCGGATAATCTTTCGCAACTTCTGTTACTACCTGACGCCACAGAATTGAGCTCTGCAGGACGTTGGCTTTGTCGATGGAAGTCACTTTGTGACGACGTACACGGGCTGATTCAAACGCGATCTTGGCGATGCGTTCGATTTCATAGCGGTGATAAACTTCGGTATCAAACGCTTTTTCCATTGCGCCTTCGCCTTCACGGCCTTTCGGTTGGCCGAAGTAGATACCGCCAGTTAGTTCGCGCACGCAGACGATATCAAAACCGCGATCGGAGATATCGGCGCGTAGTGGTGACAGTGCGTTCAGACCTTGGTGGATCTGAGCCGGACGCAGGTTGCAAAACAGTTTGAAATGACCACGTAATGGCAGCAATGCACCGCGTTCAGGTTGTTCGTTGGGTGGCAGATGTTCCCATTTCGGGCCGCCCACTGAGCCGAACAATACGGCATCAGCCGCTTCACAGGCTTCCAGTGTGCTTTTTGGCAGTGGGCAACCGTGATTGTCGATGGCAATACCACCGACATCATGCTGACTAAATTTAAATTCGATGCCAAAAACGGACTGAACCTTGTCCAGAACCTTGATCGCTTCGGCCATTACTTCCGGACCGATGCCATCACCGGGCAACACCGCGATTTGGTAACTTGCCATTACAGAGTCTCCATGACTGATTTTTGTGCGAAACGTTCTTTATGCTCTGCAACCTGCAAAGCACGATAAATATTGTTGATCACATGCACCAAGGCTTGCGCTGATGATTCGACGATGTCGGTTGCCAGACCCATACCATGGAACTTACGGCCTTGGAATTCTGCCACGATATCAACCTGACCCAATGCATCTTTGCCGATGCCTTTGCTCTTCAGATCGTATTTACTGATATTGATTTCATAGCCAGTAATACGGTTAATGCATTGATACACTGGATCCACCGGACCGTTACCGGTCGCCGCTTCGGTCACTTCTTCATCACCGATCTGCATACGCACACTGGCAGTCGCCATTACACTGCCACCAGACTGTACGCTCAGGTAGTTCAGTTTGAAGTGTTCCGGCTCTTCCTGGATCTGAGAGAAGAATAATAATGCTTCCAAATCATAATCGAAGACCTGACCTTTTTTATCAGCCAATTGCAGGAAGCTGGCGTAAATCTGATCCAAATCATAAGAGCCTTCTGCATAACCCAACAGGGCCAGACGGTGCTTGATGACATGACGACCAGAACGGGAGGTCAGGTTCAAAGTGTTTTGATTCAGACCCACGCTTTCTGGTGTGATGATTTCGTAGGTGTTCTTCGCTTTCAGTACGCC
>SSEX01000011.1 GCA_008015085.1 Tolumonas sp.
GTGTCAGTGAAACCGAGGCGGCACAGAGAAGAGAACCTTCGGGGACTAATAGGAATGACAACAGAGAAACGCGTCGTGTGCCGAGGCGGTTGGGCATCCAGCCAGAGGCCGGAAGCAACATCGCGACCGTCAGCATGTAGCTGATGATCGCTGCCTGCATTTGTAGCGGACTTTCGTGTAGGTCAGCTGCAATCGACGGTAAGGCGGTATTCAGGATAGTGCCGTCGAGTGCCTGCATAAAGAAGCCGACGGCGGCGAGCCAGGGGAGGATGCGTTTTTCTTTCTCTGAGACTGGGTGTTCCGTCAAAACGCACCTCGTTACATCATGGGATTAACGTGTTTTACCACCGTGGAAGACTTTTTCCAGACGGGCCTGTACCAGCTCCAGCAGGAAGGAGAGTAGCCAGTAAATAATGGCGGCAGTGATCAGCATTTCCATATAGCGGTAGGCGGAACGGCCATAGCTTTGCGCCAAAAACATAATTTCCCACAGACCCATCACGGAAACCAGCGAGGAGTCTTTCAGCATTGCAATAAACATTGCCATGCTCGGTGGAATCGCTACTTTCATCGATTGCGGCAGGATCACTTTCAGGAAAATTTGGTGCTTTTTCAGCCCCAGCGCCATCGCTGCTTCCCACTGACCTTTCGGGATCGCCACGATGGCAGAGCGGAAAATCTCACTTAAATAGGCCCCGTAGCACAGTGCCAGCGCAATAATACCGGATGGGATGGCGGTCGGAATCGGGCCCAGCTGTGGTAAACCCTGATAAATCAGTAATACCTGCAACAGCAGCGGCGTACCGCGGAAAAACGAGGTATAGAAAGTCGATAAACCGTAAGCCAGCGGGTTCAGGCTCAGACGGCCTAATGCCGCCAACAGACCAAGAATGACAGACGCCAGCATTGCAATAACACAGACATAGATAGTCAGCGGTACGCCCTGAATAAAACCATCAGGGGAAAGGTGTAAACCGGCCAGGAAAGGTAGTTTTTGCCAGACATAGTCCATATCGAGGTCAAATTTGGCAATAAACCAGATAAAGCCGATCATCAGCGCCAGCCAGACCAACGAGACTTGCCACTTAAATTTGCTGGTCATGATGGAGTTGCGGTTCAATGAGGAATCCTTTCAGGTACAGTCTGCATGAAAGGCGCTAGTTTAGCGGAATACGTCACAAAATACAGGTCACAAAGAATAAACGAGGGCGAAAAATCGCCCTCGATAGTAGATTAACCGACCCGGTTGCTTAGTGGGAAATGTCGGTGCCAATCCACTTCACGGTGATTTTCTTCAGCGTACCGTCTTTACGCATGTCGTCGAAAATCTTCACAACGGTGTCATGCCACTCTTTATCGCCTTTATCAATGGCAACCCAGTTCGGATCTTCATACAGCGGTTCGCCAACAATCTTGAATTTGCCAGGCATTTTCTTGATGCGTTCGTTCGCGGTAACCAGGTTAGAAACCAGACCATCGATACGTTTACCGGCACCCAGAGACAGATCCTGGTATTCCAGATCTTCGCTGCCGTATGGCATAACTTGTACAGCCTTGAATGGATAAACAATCGGTTTGGCACCGAAGCCTTCCATTTTCAGCGTCTGGTTCAGGTATTGTTCGTAAGAACCACCTTGCTGCGCTGCGATTTTCTTGCCTTCCATATCAGCCACTTTGGTCAGTGGAGCTCCGTTGGTTGATGTCACTAATACGGCAGGCGAGCTGTAGTAGTGCGTCACGAAATCCAGTGAACGGGCACGCTGTGCATCCGGTGTCATGGAGCAGATACAGATATCCCAGCGACCACGCCAGTTACCAGCGGTGGTGACTTCCCATGCCGGCGTTTCGATTTTGGCTTTTACGCCTAAACGACGCGCAAATTCTTTGGTCAGATCAACGTCCATACCATCCATTTCATTCTTGTCATTCAGGAATGAGTACGGTGGATAGGCTTGATCCATGACACCGATCAGTTCGCCTCGTTCTTTGATGCGATCCATCGTTTCACCGGCAATTGCGGAGTGACTTACCGCAGCGACACCTGCCAGTAATGTCAAGCTAAGCAGCGTTTTGTTTTGCATGACCGTTCCTTGTAAGTAGATAAACACACATAATCGGTGCTGTATTTGCAGAAAACAATAATAGCAAAGATTGCACAGAAGATGAGTTTTTCATCTTATTTCATGCTTTTTGTAAAAACATGGCTGATTGCTTTGCGTCGAATACGAGGGAGGATAATAGCGAAGTAGTAGAAGGTGGCGAATCATCGCCACCGAGATGAAACGTTATCAGCTCTGAGTGATATCGTTTCCAACCCACTTTAGTGATAATTTTTTCAATGTGCCATCCTGATGAAGATCGCTGATGATCTGTTTGATGGTGTTATTCCATTCCTGGTCACCTTTATCTACGGCAACCCAATTCGGTTCTTCGTACAACGGCTGACCAATGATCTGATATTTCCCCGGATTCGCACTTATGCGTTTATTGGCTGTAACCAGGTTCGACACAATGGCATCAACCCGTTTGCCATATCCCAGCGCCAGATCCTGATAAGCTAGGTCTTCACTACTGTAGGGTAGAGCTTGTACTTGTTTAAATGGATATTGAATTGGCTTGGCGCCAAATCCGATCACCAAATCTTTTTGCAGATAGCGTTCATAAGACGAGCCTTGTTCGATGGCGATCCGTTTACCGTCGATATCGGATACTTTGTTGATGGCACTGCCGATTGCATTCGTGATCAATACAGCCGGCGCACTGTAATACGGTGCGACAAAATCCAAGACTTTGGCTTTTTTCTCATCAGGGGTCATGGAACAGATACAGATGTCCCAGCGACCACGCCAATGTCCGGCAGTGATAACCTCCCACGAAGGTGTTTGAATTTTTGCTGTGACGCCCAGTCGTTTGGCGACTTCTTTGACCACATCCACATCAAACCCGTCTTCTTCATTTTTATCATTCAGAAATGAATAAGGTGGGTAGCTTTGATCCATGACGGCTATCAGCTCTTTATTTTCTTTGACTCGATCCAATGTTTCGCCAGCACGAGCCGTGGTAATACTTGCGACTGAAGCTAACAGACTTAGCCCGATGATGAATGGTTTCTGCATGATTGTTCCTTCAGTAGATATTCCTTTACTCTGGCCTGCGATGTTACTGAGGATATATTCAGGTGCGTACTAATATAAACAAATATGCATTTCTATATTTCGCAATAGGTTATCGTTAGATCTCATGGAAGAATGGGGGATTACTCTGATTCATTCAGTAAAAATTGGAATTTAAGAACAAGTGATAGGGAGATATTCGGTGAATAAAGTACAAATTCTCGATGGCGGTATGGGCCGTGAACTGAAACGGATTGGTGCACCATTTCAACAGCCGGAATGGTCAGCTCTGGCTCTGCTGGAAGCGCCGGAATATGTCTCGATGGCGCACAATGCGTTTATCAGCAGTGGTGCCGACATCATCACCACCAACAGCTATGCGGTGGTGCCTTTTCACATTGGTGAGCTGCGCTTTACGGAACGAGGTCATGAACTGGCGCAACTGGCAGCGGAAATTGCCCGTGCTTGTGCGGATAAAGCGTCACATTCGGTAAAAGTAGCTGGTTCATTATCACCGGTGCTGGGCTCTTATCGTCCGGATCTGTTTCAGCTGGAAGCCGCTTTGCGGATTTACCGGGTACTGATTGCAGCACAGGCACCGTTTGTCGATCACTGGCTGGCCGAAACGCAAAGCTCGATTGCTGAGATCAGAGCCGTTCGACAGGCGTTAGGTGAAAACAGTAAGCCACTGTGGGTCTCCTTTACGCTGGACGATGAGCCTGCTGGTGGTGAGGCTCTGCTGCGCTCCGGTGAAACTGTGACAGCTGCAGTGGCGGCTGCCATTGAACTTAATGTCTCTGCGATTTTGTTCAATTGCAGTCAGCCGGAAGTGATGACCAATGCAGTGCGGGATGCCGTAGCGGAAATTAAACGTCAGGGTAAAGATATCCCGGTTGGGGTGTATGCCAATGCCTTTCCGGCACAATCGAAAGAAGCCGAGGCGAATGCGGAGCTCGATGAAATCCGCGCCGATCTCACGCCT
The DNA here is from genome assembly GCA_008015085.1 of Tolumonas sp. GTDB lineage: Bacteria > Pseudomonadota > Gammaproteobacteria > Enterobacterales > Aeromonadaceae > Tolumonas. The sequence continues at coordinate 4,096 of SSEX01000011.1, forward strand.
GTATCTTATCTGGAGTGGGCTAAACGCTGGGTGGAAACGGGGGCTTCGATCATTGGCGGCTGCTGCGGTATTACGCCGGAGCATATTGCGGAATTGAGCCGGGCGTTGAAATAGAAAATGCTACCGGCCAGCTAATATTCAGCTGGCCGGTAATCACTACGAGCGATATAACACTTTAATGACGTGGTAACCAAAGCGGGTTCTGACAGGCCCGACTGGCTGCAGCAATTCAGCTGAAAACACTGCTTTATCGAATGGCGCAACCATGTCACCTTTTTTGAACTCACCCAGATCGCCGCCGCGCTTTTTGGATGGGCAGGTGGAATATTTTTTGGCGAGCTGCTGGAAATTGGCACCGGCTGCCAGTTGTTTCATAATATCCAGCGCCTGAGCTTCGGTTTTAACCAGAATATGCAGGGCGCAAGCAGTACGAGCCATGGTATCGATTCTCTGTCAGACAAAAGGGCGGGGATTATAGCGAACACTGGCGGATTTTCCAGCAAAGGGACGGCCTCTCACACCGTCCCTGACATAAATTGTTATTGCATCGTCAGCCAGTTATCACCGTCGAATTTCAGCTGCAATAACGTCGCTGGGTCGGGTTGTTGGTTGCTGGTAGCCGGACGGGCAGGGTAGCTGTTGCCATCGTGCTCCAGAGACAAATAGGTATTGGCTTGTTCTGTCGACGGAACAAGCAGATCTGCCCAGCCATTATGTGCCGTCGGCGATATCATCACGGTACCTGCGAAACCTTCCAACCGGCCGACCTGCTGATACTGACCATTGTTCCCCTGCAGCACCAGCCAGATACATCCGGACTTATCGCACCAGTTCATTTCCACCAGCGCATCAATCGAACCATCACCATTCAGATCGGTTTTGACATAACGATATTGTGTGCCGCTGGCCTGGCTGCCATTACTTTGCAGGAAGCTGCGCAGGGTAGTATCAATGGCATTATCCGGCTGTGTTGACGCCTGCAACATGCCAGCAGAGAAGCTGGCCATGGTGGTTGTCACTGATGCAGCAGCATTAGTGGTGGTATCGGCAGCAGTGCTGGCTGAGGTAATGGTAGCAGTAGCCGACGACGTTGTATTCAGAACGGTTTCATTCTGAGCAAAGCTGGTTTCACCTGAGGGAGGTTCCTGCGTTGCTGGTGGTGCGACGACAACCGCTGATGAACCAGTAATCGCTACATCAGCCGCTGTACTCACCATGCCGGTATCAGATCCTGCCGCATTTTTCAGCACAAGAGGTTTATCAAAGTAGGCTTTACCAGCTTGCAGATCGCGATATTCTGCGGTCAACGTGTTGTTGTTCCAATGGAATGGAATGGCTTCATTGGTTGGCAGTCCCATACGCTGATTGAACATGACCCGTACGGTCTTATCTTTCAGCGACTGCCACACCCCATCGTAAGTGACTTCCGGCCCGGTTTCACGGGTGTAGACCATCTTTGCCTGATAGTTACTGTCCAGCGTCAGGCTGACATCGGCTTTTTGTCCTTCATCGCGCCCTTTCCAGTCATGCGCAGGTTGCTGTTGTGATAATGACTGTCCCTGCTGGCCACAGCCCGATAAGGTCTGTCCGTCATCCTGCTGCAAAGTCACGCTGTAGCCGAGCCATTGCTGACTGTCCGAATCCTGACAATAGCCGGGTTGCAGCAGTAGTGTGGCCGTATTGCCATTTTGATTATTCAGTTTCAGCTGTAATTGTTGTTCTGCCGTGTGAGATACCTCTTCCAGCTGATAGCTGTCCACACCATTTGGTGTCGTCAGAGAGGCTTGTTGTCCATCAATTACCAGCGACCAGAAAGGCTGATTGTTACCAGCCTTCAGTAGATAGGTTTCAGCGGTATTCTGGCAGATGCTTTGGTCGGTCGCGATACGGGAAACTTGCTCTGCTTCCAGACGGAAAGGGGCTCCCCGGCTTTCCCCGGCCATGAGCTGACCACTCAGACTGACCGGCAGAGATTGTGGTGAGCCAAGTTTTTGCCATTGCTGCCAGAAATTGTCATCAATAGTCAGCTGCCATTGCTGATTACTACCGCAGGGCGAGAAGGTCGCCTGCTCACCTTGCCGCTGGATGGTGCCACTGAATAATGGGGACAGTTCTTTCTGCAGTTTGGCAGAAATATCTGGCGTGACGGTGTTGGCATGACTGCCTGACGTACTGGCAGAATTACTGCAACCTGCGAGTGATATTAACAGTGCGGACAAGACAAAACGTGACAACGGCATAGAGCACCTGGTACAGAAAATGTTCTGTCCAGTTTATATGATCTTGCCGTTTTCTGCTGCTGATGCCGTTAAAAAAGCTACTCCGAGAACAACAATCGCTGTAGATATTCCGCTACGCCATCTTCGTCATTAATACCAGCCCGCGGCAGGTCTGGCAGCGCCATCTTCAGACGATCATGTGCATTACCCATGACGACGCCATGACCGACAATCGATAACATTTCGTAATCATTCATGCCGTCACCAAACGCAATGGCTGAATCCAGCGGGATGTTATTCTGTTCGAGAATCGACGTAATGGCGGCACCTTTGTTAATGCCCAGCGCCATCACTTCCAGACAGTCAGGTTGAGAAAAGGCAATACTCAGCTGACCTTGATACCGTTCCAACAGGGTGTTTTCCAGTTCCAGCAGTGGTTCATGCTCAGCAATAAAGAAGTATTTATTGATGCTGCTCTTATCCAGTTTAGTCAGGTCGGTTTTGATGTAGCAGAAGCCGGTATCGCGGTGATATTCCAGATACTCCGGCATTTCCTTGTTGGTGTACCACGCATCCGGCGTATAGATATTGACTGCAATTTCCGGGTCGGGCAGTGGCAGCTCGGAGAGCTCCTGTGCAATATCTACCGGCAGTGTGCGGTTGAAGATGATTTGATCCTGCTTATCGGTCACGACAGCACCGTTCGATGTAACCAGATAAATTTCCAGCCCCAGCGCATCACGGATCGCCTTCACATCAATATGGTCACGGCCAGTTGCCA
>SSEX01000053.1 GCA_008015085.1 Tolumonas sp.
AATTATTATTCATCAATTTACAAATCGACGACTGCTTCAGTACATTGTCTTCATCAAGCTGAATAGAATGACTAATCACAATACAAAGTGATGCTTTATCACCAGGCGAAATCACCATCACATCGCCATACATATGTTCTGTAACGACAGAAAACACCTCGCCTAACTCAGGTGTATCTGAAACCATATCAACGTCGCGGTAATACCAGCTATGACTAACCAGTGGTTTTACAAATTTAACCGCGGCAATTGCATTCAGAACGATTTGTACCCGTTCAGGATCTGTAAAAGGAAATTCACCAAGACATTCGAGAAAATGAAAATACAGCGATGAATCATCCACTGAAAAAGTTTCTGAAAACGCTTTCTTTTCTACGAGTTGTTTTGCCGGAATAGCTGCAGCGAACTGCATATTATCTGATAAATCAAGTACGAGAGTTTGATGCCGTTCATCATACATCCAGCACCAACTCTCATCTGGAACTAAAATCATCCGTTTGCTCTCTGTCTTGTTTTAGTTTGTTATAAAACAATCTGGATTATTTTTCAAACGGACAATGCAAATTTATGCAAATATCAGATGTTATTTACAATATTTTTTACCAAATCAGGGCCATGATAAATAAAACCAGAATATATCTGCACTAATTCCGCACCCGCCTGCATTTTTTCACGAGCAGCCATTGCAGAATCAATACCACCAACACCAATAATTGGAATTTGTCCTTTCAGATATTCATGCAGCTGACGAATAATTTCAGTGCTCTTATTTTGTAAAGGTCGACCACTCAATCCACCGGTTTCAGCTGCATGTGGCATGTCATGGATCAACTCACGATCCAATGTAGTATTAGTGGCAATGACGCCATCAATATTATATTTCAATAAAGACTCTGCGACCTGTTTGAGTTCGTCACTAGTTAAATCAGGTGCAATTTTAACTGCCAACGGAACATATTTTTTATGCTGTTCAGCCAGCTCTTTTTGACGCTCTTTCAGTACTTTCAGCAATTCATCTAATGCCTCACCATACTGCAACTGACGTAAATTAGGCGTGTTAGGTGAAGAAATATTTACTGCGATATATCCCGCATACGGATAAACTTTATCCATACAAATCAGGTAATCATCCTTACCATTTTCAATCGGAGTATCTTTATTCTTTCCAATATTGATACCCAAAATACCTTTATAGCGGCTCTTTTTGACGTTTTCGATCAGGTTATCAACACCTTTATTGTTAAATCCCATGCGATTAATAATGCCCTGCGCAGGAATAACACGGAAAATACGCGGTTTATCATTACCAGGCTGAGGGCGAGGTGTTACTGTGCCAACCTCAATGAAGCCAAAGCCCATAGCACCGAAAGCATCGATTGCATCACCATCTTTATCCAGACCAGCAGCCAGGCCAACCGGGTTATCAAATTTCAGCCCCATTACCTCAACTGGGCGTGATGGCAGTTTGTTACGGAAAAACAGTTCGAACGGTGTACCACCCATCCATGCCAGCTGGTGGATACTCAATTCATGAGCAACTTCAGGATCTAATTTGAATAAGAAATGGCGGGCTAACGGATAATAAAACATCAAGGTCCTCTCTCGAATGCGGTGGTATATCAGGCATCTGCTTTCTCTCTGGCATTTTAGCCGGAAATGAGAGTTAGCGCACCTTTATAGCACCGTAATCAAGCAATCCTATCTACAATCAGGTAATTCGCTCGATTAAAGACAGTACATTAGCTTCATCAAGAATGACTCGGAAACGGCCTTTTACACCAATATGAGAAATAAAAGGCCTCAAATGATGGAAAGGAAATTGCAGACGAGGCCCTTGGTCAGTAATCACAGAGACCGCAGAGAGTCTTTTCTGATAAAACATCAGAACCTCGTCTGAAGGTATATCCAGATAAAATGTATAGATCATATTCTTTAAATATATCAGGCGTGCATAAGCACGCCTGATTCATCGTGATTACGCCAGAGCCCGGGATACTTTTTCAAACAGATCCCGTGAAAGATCTGTTCGCTCAGCAAGCTTCTGTAACTCTTGTTTCATTAATGTCTGCCGACGAGGATCAAATCGTTTAAATTGAAGTAATGGTGTAATCAAACGGGATGCAACCTGCGGGTTCACCTGATTAAGTTCATTCAGTACATCACCCAGGAACTGATAGCCTGATCCGTCTGGTGCATGGAAGCGATATGGATTCGCAGCAGTGAATGTTCCGATCAGCGCTCTTAGCCGGTTAGGGTTATGCATACTGAATGATGGGTGTTTGAGCAAAGATTTAACTGTGTTCAGACAGCCTTCAGCTGGCGAAGATGCATGCAGTCGGAACCAGTTATCCATGACTAAACCATCATGGCTCCATTTTGCCTCAAATGTATTCATCATTTTGTCGAGAACCGGCAATTGCCCTTGTTTGGCAGCCTGCATTGCAGCAAGAACATCCGTCATGTTATCTGCGTTATTAAAGTGATTAGCTATTAATAACTGATCTGATTCATTACCATTTAATCCAATGTAATACAGACAGACTGATACCAAATCACGTTTTGCAATATCCTTCTGATTAAGATCATAGTGCTTAGTTTTACTTTGCCGGTACACATCAATAAACAGATCATGCAACTGCGTAGCTATCGTCTTTTCTATAAAATACTTAACCTGATGAATAGCGTCGATATCAATTGCATCAAACAACTCCGCCATACTGGTTTCTGATGGAATACGCAAGATCTCCGCGATCAACGACTTATCCAGCTTCTGATCAACAAGAATTGCAGCCAAGACCTCTAGCAAAGCCGAAGATAAAGTCATTTCCTTACCCTGCTGTACAGACTCGACATTCTGCCGAATGTACTTATTGATCAGTGTTTGTGCTGCATCCCAGCGACTAAATTCACTTTTCGAATGCTGCATAAGAATTAATAAATCATGATCTGAATAGCTAAACTCCAGTTTCACTGGTGCAGAAAAATCCTGCAACAGTGCTAACACTGGTTTTTCGGTTATCCCGGTAAATACAACAGATTGTTGCTTCTGAATGATATCAACCACCCGATCATATTGATCACCAAGATACCCCCCTCTTTGATCATAAAGCGCGAGACTCAGAGGAATATGCAGAATGCAGTTTTCAGCTTGTGCAGAAGTGGACGGCATATGCTGTGTTACATGGATAGTATATTTCTGTGTTTCAGCATCAAATTCATCTGCAACAGAAAGAACCGGTGTACCTGCCTGACTGTACCAGTTGCGGAACAACGATAAATCCACACCAGATGCATCTTGCATAGCCTGAACAAAATCATCACAGGTCACTGCTTGGCCATCATGACGGGTAACATATAACCGCATACCAGCCTGAAAACGCTCCTCGCCCAAAAGAGTGTGAAGCATGCGAATAACTTCTGACCCCTTTTCATATACGGTTAATGTATAGAAATTATTCATTTCCATGACAACATCCGGACGAATTGGATGCGACATTGGACCTGCATCCTCGGCAAACTGCGGACCACGAATAATCTTCACATTCCGGATACGATTAATAGCTCGAGAACCCAGATCAGACGAAAACTCCTGATCCCGGAATACAGTTAATCCTTCTTTCAGGCTAAGCTGAAACCAGTCCCGACAAGTTATCCTGTTACCTGTCCAGTTATGAAAATACTCATGACCAATAACCCGTTCAATATCAAAATAATCGGTATCAGTTGCTGATTCAGAATTAGCCAATACAAATTTGGCATTAAAAATATTCAGTCCTTTATTTTCCATGGCGCCCATGTTGAAAAAATCAACCGCTACGATCATGTAAATATCCAGATCATATTCAAACCCGAAACGCTGCTCATCCCAGGCCATTGATTTTTTCAGACACGACATCGCATGGTGGCTACGGTTCAGATTGCCTTTATCAACAAATAACTCAAGTGCAACCTTACGGCCACTTTTGGTAATAAATGAATCTTTCAATACATCAAAATCACCGGCAACCAGAGCAAATAAATAACAAGGTTTGGGAAATGGATCGCTCCACTGAACCCAATGTGTCCCATCATTATTATCGCCCGCCGTAATACGGTTTCCGTTTGATAATAGTATCGGATAGGTTACTTTATCCGCTGTTATCTTGGTGGAAAAACGAGCCAGTACATCTGGACGATCCAAATAGTAAGTAATGCGCCTAAACCCTTCCGCCTCGCACTGCGTACAAAATGCATTTCCTGATTTATACAATCCTTCCAGAGCGCTGTTGGCTGCCGGGTTAATTTCAGTTTCAATGGCGAGTTCAAATAAATCAGGGAGATCATCGATCTGTAATTGATTATTCTCGATACGATATGCAACAGCTTGTTTATTGACCAAGACGCTACGAAGTACTAATTCTTCACCATCAAGTATCAATGGGCTAGAGTGCTGACCAATACGCTTAACTAAGCTTACAGCGAAAACCCTTGTACAGTTTTCATGCAATGTAATATCAAGATCAATGTGATCAATCGTATAATCGGGTGCTTTGTAATCTAGACGACGTTTCTCTTTAACTGCCACAGCCATGGGTTATTACCTCTGCGCATTATCATTTCTTTTATTGAAGACATTATTTACTTAATGCCAAAGTAATTCCACTTCACTTTTTTTCGTTCAGCCAGCATACTGAAGGCGGCAGGAAGCATGTTTTATACACATGTAGTGTGTATCTGGTGTTTACAATTGTTCGTTAAACATCTTCTTAGTCATTGGCGGAGCAACTCAATTGATTAGTGTATTTTTGGTGGATGATCATGAGCTGGTACGCACAGGCATTCGCCGCATACTTGAAGACGTCAGAGGTCTTAAAGTTGTTGGCGAAGCAGTCAGTGGTGAGCAGGCAGTTCAGTGGTTCAGAGAAAATCAGGCCGATGTGATCCTTATGGATATGAACATGCCTGGCATTGGTGGGCTAGAAGCCACAAAAAAAATTCTTCGCTTTAACCCAGACACCAAAATTATTGTTCTGACAGTACAGACAGAAACACCATTCCCCTTAAAAGTCATGCAGGCCGGAGCAGCCGGATATCTGACAAAATGTTCAGCACCCGATGAAATGATCCAAGCTATTCGCTCTGTTAATTCCGGGCAACGCTACATCTCTCCAGCCATTGCCCAGCAAATTGCACTAAGTCAGGTTTGCCCTGCACCAACAGATAATCCATTCAAAGCATTATCTGACCGTGAAATGCAAATCACGATGATGATTACAAAAGGCAATAAAGTTCAGGATATTGCAGAAAGCCTGAATCTGAGCCCCAAAACAGTGAACAGCTATCGTTACCGCCTTTTTGAAAAGCTGAATATCAATGGCGATGTGGAATTGACGCGAATGGCGATCCGTTACGGAATTCTGGACGCAGAAACACTTTAAATATTCGGGATCCTGTATTGAAAGAGTCTGCTGCTGAGTTCGATTACCGCCGCTTTCTTAAAGTCGTCACTGAACAGCCTGGTGTTTATCGCATGATGGATAAGTCAGGCACTATCATTTATGTAGGTAAAGCCAAAAACCTTAAAAAGCGCCTCGGCTCTTATTTCCGAACGAATGTAGACAGTGCCAAAACGCGAGCGCTTGTCAGTAATATTGCTGATATCCAGATCACTGTAACCCTCACAGAAACTGAGGCGTTGATACTTGAACATAACCTGATCAAGCAGCATCGCCCGAAATACAACATTCTGCTGCGCGATGACAAATCCTACCCTTACATCTTTTTGTCTTCCCATATTCACCCC
>SSEX01000080.1 GCA_008015085.1 Tolumonas sp.
TCAGAAATGGGCGGGTGATATTACCTATTTATGGACGAATGAAGGCTGGTATTATCTGGCTGTTGTTCTCGATCTTTACTCGCGCAAAGTGATTGGTTGGGCAATGTCAGAACGCATGACGGCCCATTTAGTTTGCGATGCGTTAACGATGGCCTTGTTCCGGCGAAAACACCCCAAAAGCGTCATCGTGCATACTGACCGAGGCAGTCAATACTGTTCGCATGACTATCAAACATTGCTACGCGAACACGGATTGATTTGCAGCATGAGCGCCAAAGGTTGTTGTTACGACAATGCCTGTTCGGAAAGCTTTTTTCATAGTCTGAAGGTTGAAGCGATCCACGGAGAACGGTTTGAAACGCGGCAGCAAATTCGGGAAACGGTATTCGAGTACGTCGAAGTAGATTACAATCGCCAACGCTTACACAGCTATCTGGGTTACAAAAGTCCAGACGAGTTTGAACAACAGAGAATCGCTTAACTCAGTGTCCGTTGTTGCTGGGTCAGATCAGATCAATCAGTATTGATATTGCTTCAGGGCGAGATCATGAAATTACTGTATCTGGCTTTACATCAGATAGCGAAGAAATGGACAATGCCGATAATGGATTGGAAACCAGCTATGAAGCAATTCATTATTATGTATGGTGACCGCTTACCGCAGTAATCAATAAACAGCCACTTACACAGAAAAATTTACAGACTCATCAGTGTGGTTGCCGATGTGAAATGTAATCAGCAAAGATCAACAGACCCTAACCTTATCGCTAAAAAAATGCGACAATAGGCACCAGCAAAGCAAGGTGAGTGGAAGGTATGTCTGCAAAAATCATTGATGGAAAAGAGATTGCCCTGTCTGTGCGTCAGCGTGTAGCTGCCCGTGTCGCAGAACGTAAGGCTCAAGGTTTACGAGCACCAGGTCTGGCCGTTGTGCTGGTTGGTGAAGATGCAGCTTCACAGGTTTATGTCGGTAGCAAACGCCGGGCTTGTGAAGAGGTCGGCTTTATTTCTAAGTCGTATGATTTAGCCCCGTCAATTACACAGGATGAATTGCTGGCGCTGATTGATACCCTAAATATAGATCCAACTGTTGACGGTATTCTGGTTCAGCTTCCTCTTCCCGCGCATCTCGACTCAACTCAGGTTATCGAGCGAATTATACCAAACAAAGACGTTGATGGTTTTCATCCTTACAACGTTGGCCGGTTGGCACAACGCATTCCTGCACTACGCCCGTGTACACCTAAGGGCATGATGACTCTGCTGGAAAGCACCGGCGTGGAATTAAAAGGGATCAATGCAGTCATTGTTGGCGCCTCGAATATTGTTGGCCGCCCAATGACTCTTGAACTGTTATTAGCTGGCTGCACGACCACTACCTGTCACCGGTTTACTAAAGGCCTTGAACAGTTTGTTCGTCAGGCTGATTTGTTAGTTGTTGCAGTCGGCAAAGCTGAATTTATCCCTGGTGAATGGATCAAACCCGGAGCAATCGTGCTGGATGTCGGTATTAATCGTTTATCGAATGGCAAATTGGTTGGTGACGTGGAATACACCACAGCCGCACAGCATGCCAGTTACATCACTCCCGTTCCCGGTGGAGTTGGCCCAATGACAGTTGCAACGCTGATGGAAAATACATTGCAGGCTTGTGAGCAATACCATAGCTAATGGAAATATGAGAGGCTGATATTTCAGCCTCTCTTTATTTTATCGCCGGATAAATAATTTCGACTCGCATCCCTTTAGGTTCCGGGTTATTAGAAATATTTAATTTTGCCTGATGTAAATTACAAATCCTGGCAACAATATTCAGCCCTAACCCTACACCTTTCCCCCGCTGATCAAATCGCTGGAAAGCCTGAGTCAGTGCATCCATTTTAGTTTCATCAACACCAGCTCCCGCATCGAGTACGATCAGATGGAAACCATCACTGTCCTCTTGCAGAATAATGTTGACGCATGTATTTGGATCAGCATAACGGCTACTGTTTTCTATCAGGTTACGCAGCAGCATTTTTAGCAGGATGGCATCGCCAGTGATATAAGCTGAATCAGGCAACGATAATCTAAGCGTCTGATTTCCAGCCTGTAATAGTTCCTGCAATTCGCTTTCTGACGGAAGAATAACATCCTGAACAAGATCAACTACAGAGTGAAATCCTGTAACTATTTTCTGCTCCAGACGTGCCATGGTCAGCAGTTGATCAATAGTCCGCTGCATATCATCAAGCCGGGCAATCAAAGGGGCAGTCTCCTCTGGTAATTGCATTGACAATAACTCCAGATTTAGTCTGATCCCCGCAATCGGTGTTCTTAGTTCGTGAGAAACATCGGAGGTGAACTGACGCTCACGGGTAAATGCCAATTGCATACGTTCAAGCAGGTCATTAAGTGCTTGTGTGATAGCCTGAACCTCATGACTTCGGTTATCGCTCTCAAATGGTATCCATTCTGTCACATTTCTGTGTTTTAACTCTTCGGTCAGTTTTTGCAGAGGTGAAACAATATGCCTGATCGCAAACCAGCTGGCTAATAAGCTCACCACAAATGCAATAACCGCAGGAATTAATAATGCACTTACTATTTCCCAGTGAAACGTATCGTTGTCAGTCAATGAAATATTCTGTTGCAACGCTCGGTGTATTGCGTGTCTGACCAGTTCTAATGTTTCATGTAATAGCCAGAAACTGGTGATCGATAGCGTGATAAACAGAATAACTGCAATGCTTATGAGCAAATGTCTGGAAAGACTAGTTGGTTGTTTTTTCAAGACGATACCCTTCCCCTCTCACAGTCTTAATCAGTTCAGGACCGACCTTCCGCCGTAAATGATGAATGTACACCTCCAGCGTATTTGAACCGACATCATCATTCCAGTCATACAAATCCTGCTGTAACCGCTCGCGCTGTACCGTTTTACCTTCATGCAGCATTAAACGACGTAAGATTGTGTATTCCATGCGAGTCAGGGTCAACTCCTGCCCTTTATGCCAGACCTGGTGATGATTCAGATCCAGCTTCAGCTCGCCAGACTCCAACATATTTTCTGCCTTATCAAACCGGCGACGCATCAAGGCTCTAACCCTCGCTTGCAACTCTGCCAGTGCAAATGGTTTGACCAGATAATCGTCAGCGCCGAGATCCAATCCTTTAACCCGCTCTTCTAATGAATCTCGGGCAGTAAGAATCAAAACCGGTATGCTTGAGCCCTGTTGCCGCCACTGTTTTAATAAACCCGAGCCATCGCCGTCGGGCAAACCAAGATCCAGAATAACCAGATCATATTCATCCAGTGAATGCAGGCGGGCCTCACTCAAATTACACGCGGTATCACAACAATATTGCTGCTGTTCCAATGCCTTCTGTAATCCGTTGCGTAATAAAGCATCATCTTCTATTAGTAAAATCTTCATATGAACACACCATTTAAAAGCTAACTCATTGTTATTTAATGCTTAATTGACAAGTCTCGCGCTATCATCTATATCTTATTTTTGTTACATAATTTTTCTTTTCGGCGGAGAATTACACATTGAAATTATCATGGCTGCTGCCAGCTGTTGTATGGGCCCCCATCGCACAAGCTTCGCCAGAACCACTGGTATTTCTCAGTGAACAGAACGCTCCTGTTAATTATGAAGATAGCCGTCGGAGCCCTGCTGGTTTTTCTGTCGAATTGTTACACCTTATGTGGCAACAGATGTCTGAATCGCCTAAAAAAATTCACTTTTTCCCCTGGGCCCGTGCTTATTATATAGCGCAAACCAAAGCCAACACCGTGCTGTTTGCCACTTCACGTACGCCAGATCGGGAAAATATGTTTAAATGGGTTTGCCCAATCAGTGAATCTAACGTGGTACTCGTCCACCGGAAAACAGATCGATTTAACCTGGCATCCGCGATAAATCCGGAAAAAGTGACTATAGGTGTTGTCAGAGCCGACATAGCAGAAGAAATTGTTATCGCTAAAATGCAGAGCAGAGTTCAGCTAATTAAAGCAGGAAACATAGAGCAGACTTTGCAGCTTCTTAAAGCAGGAAAAGTCGATATGATTGCAGCTTATGAGCCCGTACTTTATAACGCAATGGATCGGCTAGGCGTGGCTCAAGCCGATTACAAAAAAGACATGGTGCTGCAGCGTATGACCGATTGCTATGCATTTAACCGCTCCACCAGCGACAGTGTGATCCTCCAATATCAACAAGCGCTAACAGCTGTGCGTCAAACACCCAAATATGCCGAACTGAAAAAACGTTATCCGATGCTGCAATTTCAGTAAAATTTGCCAATAAAAAAGCCTGACAGAATCGTCTGACAGGCTTTTCCGTGTAAAGCTTGATTAGCCTTTACGACGCCAGGTTGTACCCTGTGCACCATCTTCCAGCACAATTCCCATTTCTGTAAGCTTATTCCGCGCTTCGTCGGCTAATGCCCAGTTTTTGCTGGCTCGCGCATCGTTGCGGGTTTTGATCAACAGCTCAATTTCTGCCACATCATCAGCACCGACTGCTGCACCAGATTGCAGGAATTGCTCCGGCTGTTGCTGCAGAATACCCAGTACACCACCTAAACGACGCAGACAAGCAGCCAGCGCTACGGCATCCGTTTCCGAATCCTGCTTGGCTCGGTTCAGATCGCGAGCAAGATCAAACAGTACGGAATACGCTTCCGGGGTATTGAAATCATCATTCATCGCTGCTTTGAAGCGTTCTTCAAACGGAGCAGTTAGCGCAGCTTGTTCATCACCTAGCTCAACGCCACGCAAAGCAGTATAGAAGCGTTCCAATGATGCGCGAGCCTGCTGCAGATTCAGATCAGAATAGTTCAACGGGCTGCGGTAGTGACCTGACATGAGGAAGTAGCGCACCGTTTCAGCATCATAGACTTTCAGCACATCACGAATAGTGAAGAAGTTGCCTAATGATTTAGACATTTTCTCTTCATCAACCATCACCATACCAGAGTGCATCCAGGTATTTACATACGGCGTATGATGTGCACAACAGCTCTGCGCAATTTCATTTTCATGATGTGGGAATTGCAGATCGGAACCACCGCCGTGGATATCAAAATGATGGCCCAGATGTTTGGAATTCATAGCCGAACATTCGATATGCCAGCCAGGGCGACCCACACCCCACGGCGAATCCCACATGGGTTCACCTGGTTTTGACATTTTCCACAGCACGAAATCCATCGGATTACGTTTGCTTTCTTCTACATCGACCCGCGCCCCCGCCTGCAGCTGTTCAATATTTTGCCCGGACAAACGACCATACTCCGGGAAGCTATCGATGGAAAACAGCACATCACCACTGTCAGCCACATAGGCATGCCCTTGATCGAGCAGGCTTTGCACCAGCGCAATGATTTCACCGATATGCTGAGTCGCACGCGGCTCGATATCCGGGCGTTGTAGTTTCAGCGCATCAAAATCAGCATGCATATCGCCAATTAGACGCTCAGTCAGTGCATCACAACTTTCTGCGTTTTCAGCGGCACGTTTGATGATTTTGTCGTCCACATCGGTAATGTTACGTACGAATGTAACGTCATAGCCAAGATAACGCAGGTAGCGAACAACCACATCAAATGCAACGAAAGTACGACCATGACCGATATGACACAGATCGTAAATGGTGACACCACAGACATACATGCCCACTTTGCCGGGATGGATGGGTTTAAATTCTTCTTTCTGGCGAGTCAGGGTGTTGTAAATCTTCAGCATAATGTCACCGTATTAATCATGAATTCCAACATTTTAAAGAAGTGAGACCGAGATTGCACTCTTCCTTTCGGTCTGGTTTTAACAGATGTTTTACTTGTGGCTTTTGTGACAACGTCTCATCAGCTAGAATCAGCACACAACTTTTAAAGAGGCTAAAGCATGTCTATCACTCTGCACACCAATTTTGGCGATATCACTCTGGAATTGTTTAACGACAAGGCACCGGTTACTGCAGCTAACTTTCTGCAATACTGCCGCGATGGCCATTACAATGGCACTATCTTCCACCGTGTGATTGACGGTTTCATGATCCAAGGCGGTGGCTATGCACCAGGCTTTGAAGAGAAAGACACCCGTGACTCGATCAAAAACGAAGCCAACAACGGCGTATCGAACAAAGTAGGTACCATTGCCATGGCTCGCACAATGGACCCTCACTCTGCTTCTGCACAGTTTTTCATCAACGTAGCAGACAACACCTTCCTGGATTTCAAATCTGAATCCATGCAAGGCTGGGGTTACTGCGTATTCGGTCAGGTAACCGCTGGTATGGAAGTGGTTAATAAAATCAAAGCCGTGAAAACCGGTCGTTACGGTATGCATCAGGATGTACCGAAAGAAGAAGTGGTTATCGAGAACGTCACTGTCTCAGAATAAATCGCTGAATAATCACTCAGCCATACCGCTTCGGAGGTATGGCTCTTTTACTGAATTCTCATGACCACACTTTTTATTGCTGATCTGCATCTCAGTGAATCCCGTCCGGATCTCACCCAAGCGTTTATCCAGTTTTTAAATTCTCACGTACTAACAGCCGAAGCACTCTATATCCTCGGGGATTTATTTGAGTTCTGGATTGGGGATGATGAGCAATCGCCATTACAGCAGCAAATCACTCAAGCGTTAAAAGCACTGTCTGATCGAGGTTGTCGTCTGTATTACTCGCACGGAAACCGAGATTTCATGATTGGCAAACGCTTTGCCCGCGAATGTGGAATGACCTTGCTACCGCCCATCTATAACTGTGAATTGGCTGGAGAAAAGACCCTGCTATTACACGGAGATCAGCTGTGTACTGATGACGAGGCTTATCAGCGTTTTCGGCGCATTACCAGTTGGCCATGGTTACAGTGGATATTTTTGCACCTGCCGCTTTCCCGCCGCGTGAAAATAGCCCAGCAGATCCGCCAAGGCAGTCACAAAGGTAAGCAACAAAAAAGCCGCAGTATCATGGACGTAACACCGAAAAGTGTGGTTGATTGCTTTGAACAGCATCAGGCGACACTGATGATCCACGGTCATACACATCGCCCACAGATCCATGACGTCCCTCTCACCAACGGCCAACATGTCCGCCGGATTGTACTAGGTGACTGGAATACGCATGTCTGGTATCTGAAAATCGATGATCGGGATATCAATTTACTTTCTTACCCGATCAATGAGTCATAAAAAAAAGCGGTTTTCTATTCTGCTTTATTCAGGCCATATTCCCGTAATTTATTAGCCACAGCGGTATGCGATATACCTAGCCGCTGAGCTAACTGGCGACTGGACGGATATAACGGATATAAACGCTCCAGCATCAAACGCTCAAAGCGCTTCGTCGCCTCTGGTAACGAGCCGTCAAACCACTGCTCCGCGGTTGCCTCATGAGCATCCATCAAAGGCAGACGCAGCATATCCGGTGTCAGCTCATCGCCTTCCAGTAATGTCAGCGCCTGATATAAGGCATTTTTCAGCTGACGCACATTCCCCGGCCACGGATAGCTATTGAGAAATTCAGTCATTGAACGGGAAAAGCGCGGGCGACGTCGTTGCAGCTCTTCGCTGATCCGGCTACAGAATTGCTGAGCCAGTGGCATAATGTCGGCCAAGCGCTGACGTAACGTCGGCATTTCCAGCGTCAACACATTCAGGCGGAAAAATAGATCCTCACGGAATAACCCCTTGCGTACCTGTTCCCCCAGTGATTTACGGGTTGTGCAATACAACCGGACATCAACGATAACTTCACTCTCTTGCCCAACCCGGTGAAAACGGCCATCCTGCAATACACGCAAGAGCTTACTTTGTAACAACGGCGACATTTCTGCTACTTCATCCAGCAAAAAAGCTCCGCCACTGGCCTGCTCAAGCAACCCTTTTTTACCCGGCCATTCAGGGCCAAACGCGCCAGGTGCCGATCCAAACAATTCATGTTCAGCAACATCATCAGGTAACGCAGCACAGTTCAGTGTCAGCAATGGGCCATTGGCTCGCAGGCTGGCCCGGTGACAAGCTCGCACCAGCATCTCTTTGCCTGAGCCGGTTTCCCCCATGATCAGTAGCGGTTGATCTTGCATGGCGAAACGGCGAGCCTGATGTAATAACTGCTGCATAATCTGACTTTCTGCGCAGAACTGCTCGAAGCTGCTGTCATCGTAACTATGCAGTAAATTGAAATGATGCCCTACCCGGCGAGCCGACTTCAGCACGACGACCGCTCCGGCGAGGTGAGATACGCCCTGCGTATCAGGAATAAAAATAGGCAAGATATCAGCCAGAAACTCTTCACCCGCGAATACCAGCTTACAAGTTTCAGGCTGTGGACTTTCTGATGTCAGCCACTGCAAAAAGGCAAAACCCTTGAGGAAGCTGCCTGCCTGCACCCCTTGAATATCCTTGAGTGATAAACGAAGAATATTAAGCACAGCATCATTCGCTTGTGTCAGGCGGCCTTTGATATCAAGCGCGAAAACCAGATCCGGTAAGGCTTTCATCAATGCCTGTATTTCGTGGTGTTCGCGTTCTGACGGCATAAAACCCACGGTTTTTACATCTGTAACACCAGCGATACGACGTAAAGCCGGTAACAACGTTTGCAGGCTGGCAAAATCGACATCAGGCAAATGCAAATAGATGATACCTGAAACATCTATTTCAATTCCTCGCAGATCAATCTGATTATCTTCCAGCTGAGCCAAAAGTTCTCTGGTTAAACCTAACCGATCTTCACACGTTACCTGCAACCGCATTAATTGCTTACCTTTTTGCCGATCTGACCATTGATTATACGGATGATTAGCGAAACCACCTAGAGTGCGGATTTTTTTACAAAAAGGGATTGACCAGATCAGCCCTTTCCCCTAGAGTAGCGCCCCGTCGAAAGGGTAATGTGAGTCACAACCTTAAAGACCAAAATTTGGTGAGTTGTCCGAGTGGCTGAAGGAGCACGCCTGGAAAGTGTGTATACGGCAACGTATCGAGAGTTCGAATCTCTCACTCACCGCCATCTTCCTAAGTAATTGATTTACTTAAGCTTGTAAAATCCTGCTAAGTTTAAAACCAGCGCTTTCTGCCCAATTGGTACAGAAAGGTGGTACAGATGAGTGTTATGGCTACACCGTGGAAGCATCCTAAAACTGGTGTCTTTTACTTTCGTAGGCTCGTCCCGTTAGACATCAGAACTATTATCAAAAAGCATGAATGGAAGGTCTCCCTGAGAACTAAAGACCTTGCCGTTGCTCGCCCTCGTTTCGCCTCTGAGTCTGCCCGTTGTGAAGAAATCTTTGTTGCCGCAAGAGAACAACTCGCAGGTAGACCTAAAGTCCTCGCTTCTGATTCACCTAAACTCGCTGACCGCTGGGCTTCCTCAGTCATGGCTGAATGGGAAACTGAACCTGATTCAATCTCTGGTTTTCTTGCAGAAACACCCGAAGGTTCTGTACCAGCAAAAGATGTCATTGATGGTGATAA
>SSEX01000079.1 GCA_008015085.1 Tolumonas sp.
ATGTTCAACCTGCAAGCGGGTGTTTACTTCGAGGAAATAGAAAGCACCACTGGCATCGTCATAGACATATTCCACCGTGCCCGCACTGCGATATTTGACCTGCTGACCTAGTTTCACTGCGGTTTGCTGCAATGCCTGACGCACCTCTTCCGATAAATTCGGTGCCGGGCATTCTTCGATGACTTTCTGATTCCGACGTTGTGCGGAACAGTCACGCTCGCCAATCGCGATCACCTTGCCCTGTCCGTCACCAAACAGCTGCACTTCGATATGACGGGCACGTTCCCGAATTCAAGTCCGAAGTGCGACACTCTCCAATTTAAGCGGCTAGCCTCATTTCTTCAAAAACCTTGGCTGGCTGCTTAAATCCTAAACACTTTTTCGGACGGTAATTTATCCTCGATAACGCCAGGGCAACCAGCTCGTTACTCACGAGTCTCAAATCCGTGCCTTTCGGTACATATTGCCTGAGTAGACCATTCGCATTTTCGTTGGCACCTCTCTCCCAGGAGCTGTAAGGATGCGCAAAGTAGACCTTGGCATCCAGTACCTTGGCTATCTCTTCGTGGTTGGCAAACTCTCGTCCGTTATCCGCAGTGATCGTATGAACATGTTCCTTATATGGCATCAGGAGCGCTATCGTCGCTCTGGTTACATCCTCTGCCGATTTTGAATCGACTTTCATAGCCAGATAGAGTCGGCTCTTTCGCTCCAGAATCGTCACGATGGCACCCGTACCATGTTTGCCCAAAACCGTATCGATTTCCCAGTCCCCAAATCGTTCTCGGGTATCGACTATGGCTGGTCGTTCATCAATCGAAACCGCGTTTTTTATCGCCGGACCTTTGGTTCGTTTTCCTTTGCGGTAACGTTTGCGACCTTGTCTTAAGTGTTTGTATAGCTTACCTTTATTTCTCTTGTCATCTGCCACATACTGATAAATCCATTCGTGACTGACGGGTTCATTACAACAGGTAAGCACATTAGAGATCTGCTCTGGACTCCAGTCATTACTGAGCAGCCAGCAGATCAGGTCAATCCTGTCGGGAGTAATTCTGTACTTGCGGGCACTCTTACGTTTTTCCTGAGCCAACGAATGGGCTCTTGTGGCGCAATAGCGCCCATCGATACTGTGACGGGCTCGCTCCCGGTAAACCGTTGCTCGGTGACATTTAACTATTTCGGCAATTTTTCGAACAGAAGTGTTCAGTTCTAAAAGTGCAGAAATCTGGTATCGTTGTGGCTCGGTCAGTTGCTGATAGTTCATGGTAATTCTGCTTATTTCTTTGGCGAGAAGAGCATACCACCTTCAGCAGCTGGCTTCCCCTCTACGCCAATCCATGACTGTCGCACTTATTATCTGAATTCGGGTGTCAATAAGCTGCTATTACCTCATTGAAAAAGACCGGCAAATGCCGGTCTCTGATTTCGTTCTCATGCCTGACAGGTTTTGTCCCGATCCAGCAATGGCTTGAGAAAACGCGCGGTATGTGATTCTGCACATTCTGCTACCTGTTCCGGTGTCCCTGTCACCAGGATCGTACCACCTCCTGAGCCACCTTCCGGCCCCAGATCGACAATCCAGTCAGCAGTTTTTATCACATCCAGATTGTGTTCAATGATCACGATGGTATTGCCGTTATCACGCAGCTTTTCCAGAACATTCAACAGTTGCTGAATAT
The DNA here is from genome assembly GCA_008015085.1 of Tolumonas sp. GTDB lineage: Bacteria > Pseudomonadota > Gammaproteobacteria > Enterobacterales > Aeromonadaceae > Tolumonas. The sequence goes on from SSEX01000079.1 coordinate 1,683, forward strand.
CGTGGAAATGCAGACCGGTCGTCGGCTCATCCAGAATATAGAGTGTCTGTCCGGTATCGCGTTTTGACAGTTCGCGAGCCAGTTTCACGCGTTGCGCTTCACCGCCAGAAAGCGTGGTTGCTGACTGCCCCAGACGAATATAAGAAAGCCCCACATCCATCAGCGTCTGCAGTTTGCGGGACAATGCAGGCACCGCATCGAAGAATTCGCGGGCATCTTCTACCGTCATTTCCAGCACTTCGTGAATGGTTTTACCCTTGTATTTTACTTCCAGCGTTTCGCGGTTATAGCGTTTGCCTTTGCAGACATCACAAGGCACATACACATCAGGCAGGAAGTGCATTTCCACTTTGATCACGCCATCGCCCTGACAGGCCTCGCAGCGCCCGCCCTTGACGTTAAACGAGAAACGTCCCGGCTGATAACCGCGTGAACGGGCTTCCTGAGTGCCGGCAAACAGTTCACGGATTGGCGTGAACAAGCCGGTATAGGTCGCTGGATTCGAGCGCGGTGTTCGACCGATCGGGCTCTGGTCTATATCTACCACCTTATCCAGATGTTCCAGCCCCTGAATATCAAAATACGGCGCGGGTTTCTCCACAGTCGCCCCATTCAGTTCGCGATGGGCGATGCGGAACAGCGTGTCATTGATCAGCGTTGATTTACCGGAACCAGAAACCCCGGTAACACACGTCATCACACCCACCGGAATATGCAGATCGACCTTCTTCAGGTTGTTGCCGTTAGCACCCAGCAATTTGACCCACTTCTCACCAATCGGGCGACGTTGCTGCGGAACCTCAATTTTCTTACGGCCGGAGAGATATTCGCCCGTCAGTGAATCACTGTTAGTCATGATCTCCGCCGGTGTCCCCTGAGCCACGATGTCGCCACCGTGCACACCAGCCCCCGGACCAATATCCACTACATAGTCGGCATGACGGATGGCGTCTTCATCATGTTCCACCACAATCACGGTATTCCCGAGATTACGCAGATGAAACAGCGTATTCAGCAGACGTTCGTTATCGCGTTGATGCAAACCAATCGAAGGTTCATCCAACACATACATGACGCCAACCAGACCGGCTCCAATCTGACTCGCCAGACGGATACGCTGTGCTTCACCACCCGACAATGTTTCTGCGGAGCGGGACAGCGTCAGATAATTCAGGCCGACGTTAACCAGGAAGCCGAGACGTTCGATGATCTCTTTGAGGATCTTCTCGGCAATCTGAGCACGCTGCCCCGTAAGACTGAGGTTGTGAAAGAAATTAAGCGCCTCACCAATCGACATCTCAGAGACCTGCGGTAAGGTCACCCCTTCCACATAGACATGGCGAGCCTCCTGCCGCAAACGGCTACCCTTACAGCTCGGGCATGGCTGATTGGCAATATATTTCGCCAGCTCTTCACGCACGCTGTTCGACTCGGTTTCGCGGTAGCGGCGTTCCATATTATGGATCACCCCCTCGAACGGATGATTACGCACCACCACATCACCGCGATCGTTCATGTAGCGAAACTCAATCTGGGTATGCCCACTGCCGTGCAAAACCACTTTCTGAGCTTGCGGAGGCAATGCTTCAAAGGGTTCTTCCAGATCAAAATGGTAATGCTCTGCGACCGATTTCAGCATCTGGAAATAGTAGAAACTGCGTTTATCCCAACCGCGGATTGCACCGCCAGACAGGCTCAGCTCCGGATTGGTCACCACTTTCTGCGGATCGAAATATTGCTGCACCCCTAACCCATCGCAGGTCGGGCAAGCCCCTGCCGGGTTGTTGAACGAGAACAGCCGCGGCTCCAGCTCACTCAGCGAATAACCGCATTCCGGACAGGCGAAGTTGGCGGAGAAAATCAGCGGATGCGCTTTGTCATCATCCATGTCAGCGACGTAAACCAGCCCGCCCGACAACGTCAGTGCCGTTTCAAACGATTCAGCCAGTCGCAGTTGCAGATCAGAACGGACTTTAAAGCGATCGACAACCACTTCAATCGTATGTTTCTTTTGCAGTTCCAGCGCTGGCGGGTCAGACAGATCGCAGACTTCACCGTCAATTCGCGCACGGATGTAGCCCTGTGCGGACAGATTTTCCAGCAACTGCTTATGTTCACCCTTACGGTTCCGCACCACAGGCGCCAGAATCATCATCTTGCGGTTTTCCGGCTCCGCCAGTACCCGATCGACCATCTGACTGATCGTCTGTGCCGCTAATGGCAAGTCATGTTCCGGGCAGCGAGGTTCACCGACCCGAGCATAAAGCAAACGCAAATAATCGTAGATCTCGGTGATGGTGCCTACGGTAGAACGCGGGTTATGCGACGTCGATTTTTGTTCAATGGAAATGGCCGGTGACAGACCTTCAATATGATCCACATCCGGCTTTTCCATCAGACTGAGAAACTGACGGGCATAGGCAGAAAGCGATTCAACATAACGACGTTGGCCTTCTGCATACAAGGTATCAAAAGCCAGAGAGGATTTACCGGAACCGGACAGCCCGGTGATGACGATTAGTTTGTCGCGCGGCAGCGTGAGACTGATATTTTTCAGGTTGTGGGTACGAGCGCCCCTGATCTCGATCTTGTCCATAGAGAGCCAACTGTGAACTGCATCAAAACTTCAGTATCGCACAGATGATACTGGATGAATAGCCAGTATTGCTGCAAAAATGTTAATATAATATTCGGAAACTATTTCTCACCTGTCATAGCAGCCGATCTGACTTTGGCAGTGATTTTTGCTAAGCTTGCGCATCAGATTTATTAAACCAGTTTATGGAGCAGATCATGGCCAGAGGCGTGAATAAAGTCATTATCGTTGGCAATCTGGGTCAAGACCCGGAAGTTCGTTACATGCCGAATGGCAATGCGGTTGCCAACTTCACCGTAGCAACCAGCGAAAGCTGGAAAGACCAGCAGGGTCAGCTGCAGGAACGTACCGAATGGCATCGCATCGTGGTCTACCGTCGTCTGGCGGAAATTGCGGGCGAATACCTGCGTAAAGGTTCAAAAGTCTATCTCGAAGGCCGACTGCAGACTCGTGAATGGCAGGATCAGCAAGGCCAGAAGCGTTACACCACTGAAATCGTTGCCAATGAAATGCAGATGCTGGACAGTCGTAATGCCGGCACCGGTGGCAACATGGGCGCACCAGCACAACAGCCGCAACAAGGCAACTGGGGTCGCCCATCAGCACCTGCAGCTGCTCCACAGGGTGGCGCCAACCCGGGTTATGGTCAGCCAGCAGCTCCACAAGGTGGCTATGCTCCGGCACCAGCGGCTCAGCAGCCAACCTATAATGAGCCACCGATGGATTTTGATGACGATATTCCGTTCTAGGATTAAAAAAGAATATCATCACCTATATCAACCCGTACGACACTTGTTGTACGGGTTTTGTTTTTTACGACCTGAGAGGCTGTCATGACCTACCCGCTATCATCCGAAGAGTTTCAGACTATCCAGTCACAAGACGCCGAACAGCGTTATCACCATTTTCTGCAACAAGCCGTCACCAACGGCGAGATCTGGATTCTGAAAGACAATGAAGGTTGTGTCTCTCTGGCGACCGAGGATGAAGATTGCATTCCGGTCTGGCCACACCCTGACTATGCCAAAGCATGGGCCGGCAACGAACTGGCTGAGTGTGAGCCGTATGCGGTACCCCTCAAAGAGTGGCTGGATCGCTGGGTCAAAGGCATGACCGACGATGGCGTTGCCGTGGCCATTTTCCCTCTGGCTGATGCTGATGGCGTGGTGGAAGATCCGGAGACAGTTGCCGACGACCTGCTGCGCAAACAAGCCAAGCAAAGCCGCCGCAAATAATGCGCCATCCCCGATGGTTGCAATACCGCCATCGGGTTCATCTCCAGAATAAAAATGAGTGCACGAGCGATGAATGGTCGAAAGAAAATCTGGCTGGCCGAAGATGAAGCTGCGATTGCCGATTCACTGATCTACAGCCTCGAAACAGAAGGGTTTGCAGTGCGCTGGTTTGAACGGGCACAGCCACTCCTTTCTGCTCTGACCGATGAACAACCCGATTTTATCATTCTGGATATTGGCCTGCCCGATATGAGTGGCTTTGAGCTGTGTAGGCAGATCCGCCAGCAGCACACGATTCCGCTGATGTTTCTTACCGCCCGCAGTGAAGAAATTGACCGACTGCTTGGCCTTGAAATCGGCGCTGATGATTATGTCGCAAAGCCGTTTTCGCCCAGAGAAGTGTGTGCCCGTGTCAGGGTCATTCTGCGCCGCAGCCAGCCACCGGCACAACCGCTTCCATCTTCGGCGGGACTGATGATCGATGAACATAAAGCCCGCATCACCCTGCATGGCCAACCATTACATTTAACGCGTTATGAATATCTGTTTCTGAAGATCCTGATTGCGGCACCGGGGCGTATTTATTCGCGAGCCACTATCATGGATTTAGTGTGGGAAAACGCAGAAGAAACCACCGACCGCACAGTAGATACACATGTGAAAACGATTCGGGCAAAACTCAAAGAGATCGACCCGGAATCGAACTATATTCTCACCCACCGCGGCCTCGGCTATAGCCTGGAGGGTTTATGAGATTAAGCTTTCAGCTCATGCTGGGGTTTGTATTGTTGTTTTCCTTGGCTGGGTGGTTTGTCGTCCACATTTTTACCAACGAGGTTAAACCAGGCATTCGCAGTGCAACGGAAGATACACTGGTCGACATGGCACAGTTATTAGCGCCAATGGCAGCCGAAGATCTGAAATCAGGCAGCATCAGTGACGGGCGTTTGGCACATGCGTTTTCACAGCTGAATCAGCGTCCGATTAATGCGCTGATTGATGGCCATCTGAAACAACAAGCCACTTACAGGATTTATGTGACAGATGCAGCCGGCATCGTGATATACGACTCCACAGGCAAAGATATCGGCGCAGACTATTCTCGCTGGAATGATGTCTATCTGACACTCCAGGGTCGATACGGTGCACGCAGCTCACCAGAAAACCCTGCTGAACCTAATAATACTGTGATGTATGTTGCCGCCCCTCTATACGACAGGCTGAAAATTATTGGCTCATTAACCGTTGCCAAACCAAACGTCACCTTACATCCGCTGATTCAACGCAGTGAACAGAAAATTTTGCAAGCTGGCGGCGTATTGTTATTGTTATCGTTCGGGATTGGCCTCAGTCTGGTCTGGTGGCTTAATCATTCAGTTTCATCACTGATCCGTTACGCGAATCGAATCAGTCAGGGAGAACTCCCGTCCGCACCGAAACTGTATAGCCCGGAACTCACCCGACTCGGCCATGCGCTCGATTCAATGCGACGGCAATTAGATGGCAAAAGCTATATCGAGCAATACATCCACAGCCTTACCCATGAATTAAAAAGCCCGCTGGCGGCCATCCGAGGGGCAACAGAAATTTTAAATGAGCATCCGCCGGAAGCTGTTGCCCAAAAATTTCATCACAACATTCTGCAACAATCACAACGCATGCAACGTTTGATTGATCGAATGCTGCAACTCGCCCGCCTGGAAGCAGGCACCGAACAGAATCGCACCCCTCATCTGATGTCAGGTCTGTTAGACAAAGTGATGCAATCCCGCCAGACCATCGCCGAACGCCGGGGCATTCAAATCAGTAAACAGCTTGATCATGCCCCTACGATGATTTGCGACGGCCTATTGATTGAGCAGGCAATCGGCAACTTAATTGACAATGCGATCGATTTTTCCAGCACAGGTGCTTGTATTACTGTCCGCGATCATCTGACGGGCAGTCACTATGAAATCATCATCGAAGATGAAGGCTCGGGTATTCCTGAATACGCGATGGATAAAATCTTCGACCGGTTCTATTCCTTACCGCGGCCAGATAAACCAAAAAGTTCGGGCTTAGGCTTGAGCTTTTCCCGTGAAGTAGCTCATCAACATGGCGGCGATCTCGTCATCCAACATCGGCAGCCGCACGGTGTAAAAGCTGTTTTTTCGCTAGAAAACGCATAACTTCACTTTCACTTCACACAACGACATTTTTTCCTCAAAAATCATTTTCATCATAGGGATCACTGAAATGGAGGTTCCTATGATTAAACAAATTCTGACTCACAAAGTGTCTCTCTTGATCATTCTGACATTATTAATGCTCTTGCCCGTTCAATCGGTGCTGGAGTTGAATCACGAACGGCAATCTTATCGTACCGAAGCAATTCAAAGCATGATGCGAAGCGCCAGCGGGCAGCAGCAACTGATCGGCCCCATCATCGTGCAACCATACACCCACATTTATTGGAAAGAGACTGAGAATAAAACCACACGCGAAGAAGAAACTGTCTATGAATATATTTTGCCCGAGAAGCTGAATATTCAGGGTAATCTGCAGGTGACACCAAGACAACTCGGTATTTATAAAGCACAGGTTTATAAAACCCGTTTGTCGTTTACCGGTTCCTTTCCGACACAAAGAGCCGTCAAATCAAGTGAGCAATTGATTCCTCAGACCGCCTATCTGACCTTTCTGCTTTCCGATGCCCGCGGCATTAACAGCGTGCCGGAGTTACAGCTGGGAGAGGAATTCATTGCGTTTGCACCAGGTTCCAATATGAATAACAAAGCCGGAATTCATGCACCTTTGAATTCCAGTAATCTGAGCGATGGTAACTTTAAAATTGAGCTCGATTTACAAGGCATGGAGTCACTGGCCATTGCACCAGTCGGCCGTGACACCCAATATCACTTGCAAGGGAACTGGCCGCATCCGAACTTTATTGGCGATTTTCTGCCCACCCAACATACATCAGAACAGAATGGCTTTGCTGCCGACTGGCAGACAAGTTGGTTTGCCACCGATATGGAACAAAAATTCGGCAACTATGCAGCGACGGAATATGATCAAAACTTGCCAACATTTAATGTCAGCCTGATTCAGCCAGTCGATCAATATCAATTGAACGAAAGAGCAGCAAAGTATGCCTTACTGTTCATCGGCCTCACCTTCGTCAGCTTCTTTATGTTCGAAGTGCTGAAAGGGTTGCGTGTTCACCCGGTTCAGTACGGACTGGTTGGAATGGGACTGATCATTTTCTATGTGGTCTTACTGGCGTTCACAGAGCAATTTGGTTTTGCCACTGCATATCTCAGCGCAGCCACCGCTACTGTTCTGCTCAATACGTTTTATCTCAGCCATATTTTGGGTGGGAAAAAGACAGGTCTGTTATTTGGTGGTCTGTTAGGGCTCGTTTATGGTGTGCTTTACATCATTCTCAATGCAGAAAATATCGCGCTCCTGATGGGTGCCATCCTGCTCTTTGTGGTTCTGGCTATCATCATGTTCCTCACCCGTAAACTGGATTGGTATGCCATCAATCAACGGACTCCAGGTTAAGCCCCCCCTTTTGCCAGATGGTTGACACATCTGCCATCTGGCAACAATATGAACACACTGTGACCGGGGTGCCGCCTAGCGGCTGAGAAACACCCGTAGCACCTGATCTGGATCATGCCAGCGTAGGGAGTTCACGACGGTTAAATCTAAACTGTCCTCCTTTGCTGTGTATTTCGTCAGCCATCTGAAGGAGGACTTATGCCGCAACCCCTTTCTGCTCATGTTGTTGCAGCTCATCTTGAGCGTGTTCGTAAAAATGCCCCGCTGACCCACGTGATCACCAACGATGTCGTCACAGGCTTTACCGCCAATGTGTTACTGGCATTGGGGGCTGCCCCCGCGATGATCACTGCGCCAGAAGAAGCCGGTAGTTTTGCGGCGATCGCATCTGCCCTGTCAGTCAACGTCGGCACGCTGACCTCAACACAAGCCGCCACGATCCGCATTGCCGTACAGGCAGCAAATCAGGCAAATACGCCGTGGGTTCTTGACCCTGTGGCTGCTGGCGTTTTGCCATACCGAACTGAACTGTGTCAGACCTTAGTGCAGCAGCATCCGGCGGCGATCCGCGGTAATGCGTCTGAAATCATGGCGCTGGCCGGGCAATCGGCGGCAGGAAAAGGCGTAGACAGTGCTAATCAGAGCGATCAGGCGATTGATGCGGCCA
>SSEX01000086.1 GCA_008015085.1 Tolumonas sp.
CCTTGCAGTTCACTGGTGGTAGATACCAGGATCTCTTCGATAATTTCAGGCAGGGTTGAGGCTTCAGATTCGAACGCCCCGGTCAGTGGATAACAACCGAGGGTACGGAAGCGGACAGATTCCATTTGCGGTACTTCGCCCGGATTAAGCGGCATACGATCATCATCAACCATGATCTTCACTCCATCACGTTCGACAATCGGACGTTTGGCCGCGAAGTACAACGGAACGATTTCAATGTTTTCCAGATAGATGTATTGCCAAATATCCAGTTCGGTCCAGTTAGACAACGGGAACACTCGAATGCTTTCACCTTTGTTCACCTGACCGTTATACAGGCGCCACAGTTCCGGACGCTGGTTTTTCGGATCCCACGCGTGGTTTTTATCGCGGAAGGAGTACACACGCTCTTTCGCACGTGATTTCTCTTCATCACGACGCGCACCACCAAACGCTGCATCAAAGCCGTATTTATTCAGCGCCTGCTTCAGACCTTCGGTTTTCCAGATATCGGTATGCTTTGAGCTGCCGTGTTCAAATGGATTCAGATTCATCGCCACGGCATCCGGATTAATGTGTACCAGCAATTCCAGACCGTATTTCTTAACGGTCTCATCACGAAACTTGATCATTTCGCGGAATTTCCAGGTGGTATCCACATGCAGCAATGGGAATGGCAGCGTACCCGGATAGAAGGCTTTGCGCGCCAGATGCAGCATGACAGAGGAGTCTTTCCCGATGGAGTAGAGCATTACCGGATTCTGAAACTCGGCCGCCACTTCACGGATGATATGGATGCTTTCTGCTTCCAACTGCTTCAAATGGGTTAATCGTGCGGTGTCCAGTTGCATATGCTTACTACTCCTGTTTTCGCCTTTGCCTGACTGTGCAGACAGTGATCAGGCAAGGTTAATCAAATGTTCTTTACCAGTGGCGGTATCACCACCAAACCAGCTTAATGTGTCGGCCAGTGAGGCTACTTCACCCACCACTATCAGTGACGGGCTCTGTGCATCTTTTGCCAGCTCAGGCAATTGCTGCAGCGTGCCGCGTAAAACCCGCTGTCTGGCTGTAGTGCCACGTTCAATCAGGGCTACCGGCGTTTCCGGACGACGGCCATGAGCGATCAGTCGTTCGGTGATGGTTGGCGAACCAATTAGCCCCATGTAAATCACCAGTGTCTGATTGCTGGCAGCCAGTGCAGCCCAATCCGGCTCTTCACCGCCTTGTTTGCAATGACCGGTAATAAATACGGCACTCTGCGCACTGTCCCGATGCGTCAGTGGAATACCAGCGTATGCCGTTGCCCCTGCGGCTGCGGTAATGCCCGGCACGACCGAAAAAGGAATACCTTCTGCTCGTGCAGCCTGAAGCTCTTCTGCTCCACGACCGAACATAAACGGATCGCCGCCTTTCAGACGCACCACACGTTTGCCGGCACGAGCATGACTTAATAACAATTCGTTGATTTCATGTTGCGGTACGCTGTGTGCCCCCGCTTTTTTGCCAACACTGATACGTTCTGCATCACGGCGAACTAAGTTCATGACTTCCGGTGATACCAGCTGGTCATACAGCACCACTTCCGCCTGCTGGATCTGCTGCAAGCCCTTCAGCGTCAGCAATCCGGCATCGCCTGGGCCAGCACCGACCAGTACTATTTCACCACCAGCATAATCTTCTGCATTCAGTTGCTCAGACATCCATTGTTCAGCTGCTTCGTGCTGTTCAGTTTCCAGCAAGGTTGCCAGTTGCGGTGAGGCGAAAGCCTTTTCCCAGAAACGGCGACGTGAAGTGATGTCGTTCAGTTTCTGTTTAATTTTGTTCCGCCACTCACCGGATAACTCAGCCAGTGCCCCCAGATGTTTTGGCAGCAGCGCTTCAAGGCGTTCCCGCAACATACGCACCAGTACCGGCGCCTTGCCGCCACTGGAGACCGCCACCATGATTGGTGAGCGATCGATAATCGACGGGAAGATGAAGCTGGAGCGTTCAGGATCATCCACCACATTCACCCACACATTGGCTATATTGGCGGCTTCAGCAACGTCAGCATTCACCTGATCATCATCCGTCGCCGCAACTACCAGCATATGCTGATGCAAATGTTCCGCCTGGAAACGAGCTGGAATATAGGTGTGTCCAACCAGTAACTCCGTCAGTTCTTCGTGCAATGAAGGAGCCACAACTGTCAGTTGAGCACCGGCATCCAACAGCAAACGGGCTTTACGCAGTGCGATATCACCACCCCCGACAAGTAATACAGCCCGGTTGTTCAATCTGGCAAACAGTGGCAGATAATCCATCGTTGACTCCTTCTATTTCTGGAATATGAATATAGAGATGTAATTATGAGATGTAAAATGATAAACAAAGCCTTATTACGACTTAAAAGTAATATGCTTATTCAATAATTGGATTTAGGCAGAATAAACATTTTTTATATATGTTTATCTTACTCCGACGGCGTCGATAACGCTCGTTTAAGGCAGGCGGGACACAGGCAATCATCTGAATTGAGCGATAACGGCATCAGATTGGGTAAATCCTGACACCAGCAGCCACCGTTTTTGCCACCACTGCCACATTCAAACTTTTCACCGCAACAGGAACAGTGTTTTTCTTCTGCCATCAATGGTCTGCACAGCAGTCTTCCCCATACCTGCTGTTTCTCTTCGTCTGTGAAGTCTCGCCATTGTGATATTTCAGATAAGGTACGCCGGCATCCCGTGCAATACTCACCTTCGCTATCCAGTTTGCATACTCCTTTGCATGGCGATTCGATACTCATTTTCCCCTCTCCAACGTCAAACCTATAACTGATCACAGAGATGACCTATACTTTTGATTGTATGTGAAAAATATAATTTCAACGCATTATTTGGGAGAGAGTCATGGATTTAAGTTTATTACTGCTCGTCATTTTTATTGTTCTGGTGCTGGTCACACTCAGCTCGGTCATCAAAGTTGTGCCACAAGGGTATAACTGGACAGTTGAGCGGTTCGGTCGCTACACAACTACACTAACACCCGGCCTCAACCTGATCCTGCCATTCATTGATCGGATCGGTCATAAAATCAATATGATGGAACAGGTGCTGGATATTCCGCCACAAGAAGTCATTTCCCGCGATAACGCCAACGTCACCATCGACGCAGTCACCTTCGTACAGGTTATTGAAGCGCATAAAGCCGCTTATGAAGTGAATGATCTGATGTCAGCTATCCGTAACCTGACCATGACCAACATCCGTACCGTGCTGGGTGCGATGGAGCTCGACCATATGCTGTCGCAACGTGACACCATCAACGAAAAACTGTTGGTGACCGTGGATGCCGCAACCAGTCCGTGGGGCGTTAAAGTGACCCGTATTGAAATTAAAGATGTGCGCCCACCGCAGGATCTGATCGAATCAATGAATGCTCAGATGAAAGCCGAACGTCAAAAACGCGCAGAAATTTTGGAAGCCGAAGGGGTGCGACAATCGAAGATCCTCAAAGCCGAAGGCGAAAAACAGTCGCAGATCCTCAAAGCCGAAGGGGAACGCCAGGCAGCCTTCCTCGCGGCAGAGGCGCGTGAACGCCAGGCTGAAGCGGAAGCCAAAGCGACCCAACTGGTATCTGACGCGATTGCAAACGGCAATACTCAGGCAATCAACTATTTCGTGGCACAGAAATATACGGATGCACTTGCCAGAATCGGTGATGGCCAGAACAGCAAGCTGGTGCTGATGCCGTTGGAGGCGACTCAACTGATCGGTTCTATCGGCGGTATCAGTCAGCTGGTCAATGAAATCAGTCAGAAGAAGGGCTAATTTATGCAAAGCTGGGCATGGTTATCTGAGTGGAATTACTGGCACTGGATGATCCTGGGTACATCGTTGCTGCTGCTGGAATTATTCGGTACTGCCGGATTACTGCTCTGGACCGGAATTGCCGCCCTACTGACCGCATTGCTTGTCTTTCTGACAGAACCCGGTATCTATGGCCAATGGGGCTGGTTTGCCCTGTTCAGTGTCGGCACCACCCTCAGCTGGTTTCGCTTAAATAAACGCGATAAACCCGTTGCTGAAGTAGCAGTACTGAACCAGCGCACACAGCGTTGCATTGGTGTCCATACCACTTTGCTGGAAGATGTCACCCTCGGGAAAAGTCGGGTCAGAATTGAAGATACGGTGTGGGTAATTAGCTGTGATGAAGAATTAAAAGCCGGTGATGCGGTAAAAGTGATTTCAGCTGATGGCACTACGCTCAGAGTCAAATCCTCAGCTAAAAACAATTAGTTAAAACAAAGGGGCAAAAGCCCCTTTGAATATGATTTACAGGTAAATATTTAGGATAAAGATGACTTATGTTTGAGGCGACATAACCTTGAGCAAATCCTGATAAGCCTGCTCATTGAGCACAAGTTCAATATCAGAGGTACTGTCACCATAGCTATGAACGGTTAGATACGCCTTGGCACCAGCAGAAAAAGTCGCAGAAGCAAATGTGGTTTGCATTACCGATAATTCGCTCGGATCTGTAACCCTTGCCAGAACCGAACTCACAGATGCACCATTCAGGTCTAACACTTCATCACAGAGAATGGTTCCATCCTGACTACCATCAACGAACAAATCAACCGAATTATTAAGATTGACTCTCAGCTCACCAGCCGCAACATGAGCACTATCAAACGCTATTTGATGCGTTGTATAGTTATAAATATATGGTTCAAAAATATTGGAAACTGTTACCACTTTTGTATAACCTAAATTACCTTGCTCGCCGTAAAACGAATAGACCGTTTCCTTATTAGTAATCATGTTCGCAAACTGCTCTGCTGCAATAACACCATCAGCTAAGACTGAGCCAGCAGAAGATGTAGGTGAGGTGCTGCCTGAAGACGTTGAACCGCTATCTTCAGCGCTTGAACTTGATCCGCTACTGCTGTCATCACTGTCACTCTGAACCAATGTTCGACCTTTCATCAAATCGTCATAGGCGGTTTTGTTCAGGAAATAGATGTTTTCTGGCGAATCACTTTCATAATCTACAACCTGCACACGCCCATCTAATACTGAATAACCGGCACGATTACCCTCGTCACCCAGGAAATTACGAATAGGATCAGACAGAGTCAGTAACTCAACAC